>NZ_JBLWEX010000272.1:0-27068 GCF_048323875.1 Yersinia sp. LJYL362 | reverse complement strand
TCAGGCCGGTACAACCTGCTGCCAGTGCTGGCCCGAGTTTGCGGGTGAGCATCGCCAGCGGGAAGTTCCACGGCGTGATAGCTGCAACCACACCGACCGGTTCACGGGTCGCCAGAATGCGGGCACCTTCTTTGGCTGGCGGAATGATTTCGCCATTAGCGCGCTTAGCCTGCTCACTAAACCATTGAATAAAGCTGGCGGCATAAGCAACCTCGCCTAGTGCTTCTTTCAATGGTTTACCTTGCTCAGAAACCATTATCTCGGCCAATGATTGCTGGTGCTCCATTATTAGCAGATACCAGCGCTGTAAAATCTCTGCTCGCTGTTTAGCGGGAGTTTTGCGCCAGGCAGGAAAGGCCTTGCTGGCGGCTTTAATAGCGGCTTCGGTTTCGTGTTTACCGGATTGAGCCACTTTTGCCACCAATTCACCGGTGGCAGGATTGCGGACTTCGAAAGTATCCTGCGCCTGATGCCAGGTGCCGCCAACGAAGTAGCCGATATGATAAACACCGTCGCTGTGTCGCTGAGGTTGTAATGGATTAAGTGATGGGTTGTCTGATGGATTATGTGCTGACATCTTGTCGACCTCCTGCGGGAAATGATGCCCCCCATCAATGGAGGGCGAGGAAGGATGGTACAGTTTTAAGTATATACCCAAAGAACTTGGAGTTGCAGGTAGGCAGCAAGCGAATGACAAATTGGTTGCAAACCATTTTGAACGGCGCTTGCGCTGGCCCACAGGGTGAGCCTCTGTGAGGCTCATAATCCCGATGAACTGACTCACGTCAGTGATTCGGGTGAGTAAGCGTAGCTAACACCCCTGCAGCTTCAAGTACAAAGGGTATGGCTAAATAAGCGCACTCTGATATCTGTGCAGCATATCTGCCAGTCGTTTTACCGGGCGGGTAACAGATTCAGGTGATTGATAATCAACTAACTTCTGCTGATATTGATCAAGTTCCTGCAATAATCTGGCGAAGTAATAACGGCGCTTCTGGGAGTTCTTCGCATTAATGACTCTATCTGCGGTGTAGCGAATTTGCTTATGGAAAGCACTCAGTTCAGCATTCACCGGGACTTGTGTTTTATTGAGCCGCTGATGAGCGATAATCAAGCTTAATGCCAACCGGTACTTATCAATATCGCCAGGGAACATCATCAGAAGCTGATTCAGTTGTTGATATAGTGCGGGTAAATGGTTTTCATTGCGGCGCGCTTTATTGGTGGTCAGGGCAGATACTGCACTGTAAACAAAGCGATTTAACAAGGTTCTGCCGGTTCTATCTTTGGCATTATCGCGGATCAGCAACAACACAATCAGGGAAACAAAACAGCCGACGATTTGGCCCAATGCGCTGTCGAGAAACAAGCTGACATTAAATTGCATCGGATTACTCAACACCATAATGTTAATGGTACTGGCGAGCGTCCCGAGTGATCCCAAGCGCCGCTTTTGCACTTCGATACCAATAATAAACGCCAGTAACCCTAAACTGATGCACAACAGCAACATACTTTGCTGAGTCGCGGGGATGATAAACATAAAGTACAGCGCCCCAATGGGCAGCGCCATTATCACCCCCAACAGGAAGTCGAGCGCCACCATGCGCGGATTAGGGGTTCGCATTGCCAGCGACGTCACTACCGCAATCATCACCATACAACCTGCACCGGATGTCCAGCCGGTCCAGAGCCAGAACAGGCCACCAATTGCTGTTGCAATGCCGGTACGCAAGCCATTAATCATCGCGTGATGGCCTTCGGCTGAGACATGTTTCACCGGCATCACACCGACCAGAATCCCTTCCTCAACCCGGCTGATACTGCTGTTGGTATGAATTCCTTTTGATAATAATAAATAGCGAGTTGCCGCCCCAACCCAACTGCTAATGGTATGAGGAATAGCTTCACTGTGGCTGGCTCCAATGAATTGGCGCAGTTTTTTCATTCGTTGATGAATGTCGGCCGGTGTTTGCGCCGGTTCACTCAACATGGCTTTCAGTTCAGCGGTTAAGATATCGGGGTGATTGGCGAGCACCAGATAGGTTTCACACGCCTGGGTGATGAGTGTTAATGACTCGGTATGTAAGACCTGTAAACGGCGATTACAGCGCTGCCAACGAGAAGACTCCATCATCAGATAGCTGCGCATCCCATTGAGTGCAGTGGTATTTTTAACTAAATCATTCCAGGCACGATCAATATCGGATTTTTCCGCCGGGCGAATACACAGTTGAAGCAGCCGATATTGATCGACTAAAACTTTATCCACCAGCCGATCGATATCCTGCTTGATTGATCGCGGTGAAAACAGCAGATCAGCCATCACGGCACAGACGATCCCCAGCACAATCTCGCTACAGCGTTCGACAGCAAATTGGGGGGTTAATAGCGGGGTCTCACCGGTTGTAACAATGATGATAAGCGCGGTATAGCCTGCTAAACCAAAGGCATAGGAGTTTTCGACGCGCACCAGTGAGGAGATCCAGGTACACACCCCAGCCCACAAACAGCACAGCATCAAAGTCAAGACCGGCGCTCTGATGGTCAGAACAATAATAATCAGGCCACCAATACAGCCGATGAATGTCCCGATGATACGCAGCCAGCCACGATGACGGATTGCACCAGAAAACGGTTCGCCACCGGCGGCAAAAGCCGGGCCAGCGGCGACAATTGCCGCCGTCAATACTGACCAGCGCGGGGTTTCCAATTGCAGATGAAAGCCCAAAAACAGTGCCGCCACAATGGCGAAACTGAGCTTAAAAGCAAAGCGCAGGCGGATAAAAGTCGGGCTGGTCATGTTAGCCAAACTCGCGCAGACGATGCATTAATTTCACAATAGGTGATGCCTGATTAGGGTCGCGATCCGTTGAGCCAGTAATAACCACTGTCGCGGTAGTACCTGCCGGATACGAATGCTGCTGATCTTCGCTATCCAAACGGATCTTCACCGGCACACGCTGCGCCAGTCGTACCCATTCCAGATTATTATCAATGGTCGCCAACCCTTTGCTATCCGCACTGCTGCTGCTATTGGTGACCCCCGCAGAGATACTATCAACAGTACCATGCAGAATGCGGTTGCTACCCAGCGGGGTGATTTCCGCCCGATGCCCTGGCTTAACTCCTTCCAGCTTGGTCTCTTCCAGATAGGCTAAAATATAGAACGACTCTTTTTTCACCAAAGCCACTGCCGTTGCACCACGGTTAATAAACTCTCCGGCGTGAACATTCAGGTTTGTCACCCATCCTTCGGCGGGGGCACGCACAGTGGTTCGCTCCAAATCAAGTTTGGCTAAATCGCGCACCGCGACAGCTTTCGCCAATTGATGACGCACGGTTTGTAATACGTTGTTGGACTGGTCTATCTCTTCTTGTGACATTGCCTGAACCCCCAGACGTTGGCGTCTGCCAGATTCCCGCTGTTTCTCGGCGGCCAGTGTCTGGTAATAAGCCACATCAGCTTCGGCTTCAGCCAACGCTTGTTGATAGCGCGGCTGGTCAATCACAAACAGCACTTGGCCTTTCTGCACCAGTTGGTTGTCTTTCACCGGCACATCGGTAATCAGGCCACTGACGTCAGGGGCAATCGCCACCACATCGGCGGTAAATTTTGCATCACGGGTCCACGGCGATTCCGTGTAAAAGGCCCATACCTTGAAAATAGCCATAACAGCCAGTAAAACCACCAACAAGGTGATGCCGATGCGGATTATTTTTAATGAAAAAGTACTCACGGCGACCTCAGGAAAAAAGACAGGATATTAAATAAAAAAGACAACCATACAACGCAGTATTAAACAGCGCTGGATGCCAAACAAACTCATAAATACCCGTGGGCTGCAACACACGGCGCAGAACGAAAAAAAGTGCCAGCGAGAGAATCAGTTCAAGAAATATCGGTGGAAAAGAGAGACCGAAAATAACCATCACCGGAAGCAAACTCATTGTTTAAATCCTTTCTATTATAGGGTGTCGGTGAATACGCCCGGGTGAATAATCTGATACTCAGTTGCAACACATCCAACCACAGCGATCACGGCCAAAAGCACCAGCCATAAGACTGATTTATAGGTTAAACTTGATTGTTCAGTATGACTGCAACCTGGACGAGGCGAGGTAACACTTCGGCTACGCGGCTTTCAAACTTCGGACTTTTCTCCCGACAGCAGTATATTAGCCTGCTTATTATCAACTTATCTACAATGTGTGATCTAAATCACTTTTAAGCCAGAGTTAACAATCGACGTAGAGTGAGCCATGGAAAGATTAAAACGAATGTCAGTCTTTGCCAAAGTCGTCGAGTGCGGATCCTTTACCGGCGCAGCGCGGCAGCTGGCAATGAGTGTGTCGTCGATAAGCCAAACGGTATCAAAACTAGAAACTGAGTTAAATGTGAAGCTGCTTAACCGCAGCACCCGGCGTATTGGTTTGACGGAAGCTGGACGGATTTATTATCAGGGCTGTCGGCGCATGTTACAGGAAGTGCAGGAAGTGCATGAGCAGTTGTATGCGTTTAACAATACCCCGACCGGTACACTGCGAATCGGTTGCTCATCAACTATGGCGCAAAACGTGCTGGCGACCATGACGGCTGAGATGCTGAAAGAATATCCAGGGCTTTCTGTCAATCTGGTGACCGGTATTCCTGCGCCGGATCTGATTGCTGATGGTTTAGATGTGGTAATTCGTGTCGGAGCTTTACAAGATTCAGGGCTATTCTCGCGCCGCCTTGGTTCTATGCCGATGGTAGTCTGCGCGGCCAAAAGTTATTTAGCGCAACATGGCACACCGGAAAAACCCAGTGATATGACTAACTTCTCCTGGCTGGAATACAGTGTACGGCCAGATAGCAATTTTGAATTAATCGCACCTGAGGGTATTACCACTCAGATATCGCCACAGGGCCGCTTTGTCACCAATGATTCGCAAACCATGATCCGCTGGCTTAAAGCAGGTGCAGGCATCGCCTATGCACCATTAATGTGGGTAATTGAAGAGATTAAACGTGGTGAAGTAGAAGTGCTTTTCAAAAAATATCATTCAGATCCCCGTCCGGTCTATGCGCTATATACCGAGAAAGATAAAATGCCGCTCAAGGTCCAGGTCTGTATTGATTATTTAACCGAGTATTTTAAGCGCGTTGCAGAAGTGTATCAGGGCTATCGCTGATGAATAAACACCTATAAGGAGGTGCCTGGTGGATTATTATCACTCCAGTAATTAAGAATAATCCCAATTAAAACAAGAAATATCCCGCACCATATCAAAAAAAACAATTAATGTATTTTAAATATTAGTTAACGTCCTACAAGTTGACTAAAAACACCATAATACATCTAATATATGGAATAGACTCTCTAATATAAACACATATATATTACAGGCTACATATCGCGCAATTATATCAACCAAGTGGTGCATATGTTTATATCAAAAAACTTGCTGGTTTTTATTACTACGGTTCAGGAAGGTTCGCTAACTAATGCGGCCATAAAGTTATTCTCAACTCTCCCGCCAATGAGCAGGAGTATAAAAATATTGGAGGATGAGCTGGGCTTCAAGTTATTTACCCGCACGACAGCAGGATTAAAACTAACGGATCGTGGAAAAGCATTTCATAAGGATATTTATCCGGCTTTTATGTCTTTAACCGAACTAAGCACCGCCTACAAGAAAGAAAAAAGCGGCACTATTAATATTGGAACTCATCAATTGAAATCAGAGCATGCAGGTTTTCTATGCGACTACTTCTTAGACTCAGATAATTGTAATATCGAATTAAAAGAAAATATTTCAGATATAAATCAACTAGATATGATATTAAGCTCCAAAAAAATTAAAGATTGTGATTTTGATGTGGAATTATCAACAAATTGTCGGGTAAATTTGTTATATGCTTCACACATAAACAAATTAAAAAACAAATTAGAGTACTTAAAGCAACTACCATTACTGCAAAGTACCATATTTTCCTCATCATGCTATTTCAAGAACCTTTTAAACCACTTCAAAGAACAAGGTTATAGAGGAAATATTTTACACATTGATGACCCAAGAATTAGACATGATTTAATAAAAAAAGGAGCGGGAATATCCCTGACCACAGGAGGGTTGAATGCCCAAAAAGAGATTTATAACTCTCCCAGCATCAGTTGCGATAAAAATATAAATTTTGATATTAGCTATTACATATATTTTAAAAGCACCGTTATCAGTAAAGAGTTTTTTATTAAGCATGTGAAAGAGAAATCGTCATTGATATGGCGTGAGGTAACAAGAAGTTACTAGTTTACTCTCACTCCAAAATAGAGGCCTAAAACACCACTACATTGAGTTCTTTCATCCCCTAAAGATATAGAGGTAAGTTATGTCAGATAAAACAAATAAAACCACTTCAGTTAACGTGAGTAATAATCGTGCAGAGCAACGCGCACAACAATTACGTAATGACCCGGTTGTCAATAGGATATCTAAACTGGGAGTAAATGGTATTCCAGAAAGATCAGATAAATATGTCGCGCCGTCATCAATCCAATCCATGTTTTCTCCTGGCCGCTACTTGTGCGAGCTATATCAAGTGGCTCAAGAGCTGCATAGCAAAGACAGTCCATTGCATATTGATAAACGCCGCCAGGACCTGAAAGATTTAGTTTTGAGCGAAACCATGATGAAGCAAGAGGTATCCACACTGGATATTTTGCTGGAAACATTGAAGAAAGGGGTCGAATTCTCAGACCTGTCGGCTCCGACGGTCAAATCTGTCGACGGTTCATTCATCCTGCCTTATGACGACAATCTCACTATCATTAATGCTGTGCTGGAAAACAAAGCAATCTGCTGGCGCGATATTGCCGCCCTATTAGCTGATAACTCTGATATACGGGAAGTGAAACTTACTCCTATTCTGGTACAGGAACAATTAGGGCTAAATCCAGCCAGTTATGAGTTGATTAAAACCGAATTAGCAAAAAGTGACGGTGAACATAAACGCTTGGCCCATGCAGCTAAACTTAGCGTTAAGCAGCTGGTAGCTTTAGTCACTAGTATTAAAAATGGAGGAGTAAATGAAGAGGAGGTTCTTGCGGTAATCTCCGAATATGTGCGGCTTAATCGTCAATATGGCCTGTCTGTCGATCAGTTCATCGCCATATTTGGCAAAATAAAGACTAAAGAAGCTAGCGATGATATAAAAAACAATCGCATTACCATGATCTCACACCTGTTTGGTATGAACGCCTCGCAAATGAAGATGTTATTCACCTTGTGTGGAAAACCTGAGGCGTTACAGGGTGCTGCAGAGGGAAATGCGCCACATGTGCTAACTATCTTTAGTATGTTTGAAAATATTGTGCAATGGATGAGCGAGCAAAAGCTGGATCTTGCCGCACTCAACGCCATGCTCACTAATAAATACAGTGCAACTGCCACACCGGAGTTGTTTAACTTCCTGTCCAACATTTATCACTCCGTGGATAACCAAGCGGACGCTACATTATTAGAACAAAGTCTGTGCCGTAGCTTAGCTGCTGGATTTCATTTGAAAACCAATGTGATTTCTGGTGTGTTGCGTTGGTTAGAGGCTAATAACTCTGAATTCAAACTGGAGAAATTCTGGCAAGCAATTACTGAAACATTTACCGATAGAGCGACACTGAAAAAATTAGAAAACCATCCACTGTTAGTAATTCAGTGCCAGAAACTTAGCCAATACATATTGATAGTTCAATGGGCTGAGTTAACAGAACAGGATATTGATATACTGCTTGAGGCTAAACTGTTTAATGACAGTAACGATAAGCTGGCACCAAGCCTATTGCTATTATCTATGCTGGTTAAATTTAAGGCTTGGCAACAGCAGGTAAAAGTTCCTGTTTCTGAAGCTTTAACTTATTTCACACATATTAATATTCTACAAAGTGATGAAAAAACTGAAACTGAAGAGCTTCATTTAGCTCAAATTGACGCTGATAAAGCTGATGATAATCTTCAACAAAGTGTTTCCAAGTTAGCAAGAATAGTTAAAGATCATTATAATTATTACATTAGCATCCAGGATGAAAATGGAACACTCTCTCCAGAGGAACAGGCTGAAATAGTTAATAAACTAGAAGGATATAAAAGCGCCGAAAACAAAGAATCCGCAGAAAAACAGAAACTTAGCATCATTAGCAGTCAAGCATATGTAAAAGTGCAGAATTTAATAAATAGAAATGAAGATAATAAAATCAGTCGTAAAAAAGAGTGGGAAGAAATCCATAAATTGCTAGCACAGATACATGGATGGGATATTAAACAGACAGAAACCATCATAAATCAAATAGCCGATAATAAATATCCTAAAAATTTCGAGTCTTTACTGAAAATAACGAATGCAATGTCATGCATCACTGATTTAAATGTTGACGCAGACATGATAAAACCAATCAACAGCTTAATATTCACGACTAAAAACACTGAGCTATTCGGTTTGATCCCAGTAATTTCTGCCGCATTACATCCAGCAGTTTAAATAAACGCTGAAAACTTGAAAAAGGATTAATGACTATGTCTAATGCTACTGTATTGAATAAAATCAATGAATCACGCCGTGATGCGTTGGTGAACTATGCTATTGCTAATAACACGTTTGGTGTTGAAAATATTAATAACGCGGATGATTTATACCAATATTTATTACTGGATACGAAAATCAGTAATGAAGTTAAAACATCCAACGTGGCGGAAGCTATCAGCAGCCTACAACTGTATATCGAGCGTTGCATTGATGGTGCCGAACCTGACGCCGCTGCTGATAAGATTGCCAGGCATTTCAGCACTGATAGCTTCCTACATGATTGGAGCCTTTATAACAAACGTTATTCTCGCTGGGCCGGTAAAGAGAAGTTAAAATACTATGCCGCTGATTATATTGACCCAACATTACGTTATAATAAAACAGAACTTTTCACTGAGTTTGAACAGAGTATTAACCAGGCTAAATTAACTGAAAATGCCGTCACGAAAGCATTGAAAAAATATCTGCTAAGTTATGAGAAACTTTCCACAATACAGACCGTTTCCAGCTGCTCCGCAAAAGAAATTGATACTTATTTCTTTATTGGGAAATCTAGTTCTCTGCCAACCCAATATTACTGGCGCAGTTATGTAGATCATTCTACAAAAGCACCATATTGGTCAGAGTGGAAAGATATTAACAGTAGTATTAATATGGATGATATTCAAAAAATCATTCCCAGTTGGGAAAACAACCGACTTCAAATGTTTTGCATTTCAGTTAAAAAAACAACAATAAATAATAAAAAACTAAAATCACTAGTCGTAGACAAAATTTATCATGACGATGATAAATCATGGATTAAAGTCAAAGAAATAAAGACAACAGAAACAACCTATGAAGAGGATACTGATACACCTAAATATTACACATCCTATGAAGATATACTTTTAAACAGTCAACAAAATAATATCAATTTTCTATTTGATGGCGCAATTATTGATGAGTTACCAAACTCTCATGGTGAAAAATACAAAGGAAAAATTGCAATATCCATAAATAACAACAACATTAACATCACACTAAAAGAACCATTTAAACTTGGTGTAACCACTCTAGACGTATATATAAAGACTATGGACAGTTCACATTCCAGTGAACTAAAAACTTTAGAGTTAGATAAAGTTATAACATTAGAATTACCGAAAAAGTTAATTATCTCCTTGAATGGTTCCAGCAAAGAATATAGCTATCACCTTGTTAACTCTGATACTTATGATAATAGTATCCCTGAAAATATCAAACCCAGTGCTGTGGATTGCTCACCATTAGTGGAAAAACTGCAAACATCAGTGAGTGAACTGCTGAGCTATGATATACAAGAAAAAAATATCAAAACTGAAGCGTTTAAAAAGTCTGATAGTATCTATCTGTGGGAACTCTTTTTCCATATTCCATTATTAGCATCTGCTCGTTTTCTTACCGAGCAACGCTTTGATGAAGCTGAACGCTGGTTAAAATTCCTGTTTAATAGCGCGGGTTATCGTAATACGAAGGGTGAATTGCAACAAGAAAGTGGCAAAACTCGTCACTGGAATATATTGCCACTGCAACAAGATACCGACTGGAACAGCAGCACACTTCTTGCCAGCAACGACCCTGACGTTATTGCCATGCAAGATCCGATGCAATATAAGCTGGCGGTGTTTATGCGCACATTAGATGTATTAATGACTCGCGGCGACCAGGCTTATCGTCAACTGGAGCATGATACCTTGGTTGATGCCAAAATGTATTATGTACAGGCGAGCCAACTGTTGGGGCCACGACCTGAAATTCCAGTGGCGCATAACTGGAGTAATCCGAGTTTAAAAGATACTGCTGCGGCGATTTCAGCTGACCAAACTGACGGTAACTTCCTGCCACCTTATAATGAAGTGCTGCTGGCCTATTGGGATAAGCTCGATATTCGGCTGTACAACTTGCGCCACAATCTCAGCCTGGATGGCCAACCGCTGCACTTGCCGCTGTTTGCTACTCCGGTTGATCCGAAAGAGTTGCAGCGCCAGCACGGGGCGGGTGATGGTATCAGCTCGTCTTTAACGCCGATTGCCGCAGCCACCAGTCTATATCGCTTCCCAATGCTGTTAGAACGCGCCAAAGGTGCTGTCAGTTCAGTGATGCAATTTGGTAATGCATTGCAAAACGCCTTGGAAAAACAAGATAACGAAGCCCTAACTCTGTTGTTACAAAAACAACAACAGCAGGTATTGAAACAAACCCTCGCCTTCCAAAATATCAATATTGATATCCTAAAAAGCAGCCGTAAAGCCACCAAAGTGATGCATGGCAGCGCTGAAGAACGCCGAGATCACTATAAGAAACTCATTACAGAGGGAGTTTCCAGCGATGAGCAGAAGGTTTTAGCTAGCCGAACCACAGCTTATCTACTCAATATAGGCTCGATTGTGCCAATCAGTGTAGGTGCAGCCATGGACCTGGCGCCTAACATCTTTGGACTGGCTGACGGAGGATCCCGCTGGGGCGCGGTTGCACAAGCCACGGGTCATTCCATGCAGATCAGCTCCTATGGCATCGAACAAGGTGCAAACATCATCGATATTAAAGCCAATCATGCCCGCCGTGCGCAAGAGTGGCAGTTGCAGCAAACCTTGGCCGAGAAAGATGTTGCACAATTGCAAGAACAGCTCATCGGGTTGGATCTTCAGCTCTCAATGGCTGAAAAACAGCGCAATTTGGCTGAAATGGAGCAATCCCACGCCCTGGCTATTTACCAGATGCAGATCACCCGCTTTAGCGGTAAAGAGCTGTACAACTGGATGGTTGGCCGCTTGTCTGGCTTGTATTTCCAACTGTTCGATGCTGCCCAACCGCTGTGCTTAATGGCAAAAAGTGCGCTGGAACGGGATATTGATGCCAGCAAAATCCAGCATCTGTTCACTCGTTCCGGTTGGAATGATCTGTATCAAGGGTTACTGGCCGGTGAAGATCTGATGCTGAATCTGCAAAAACTGGAAAATATCTGGCTGATTGAAGATGAACGCGCATTAGAAGTGGATCGTACCGTCTCTCTGGCTAAAGTTTATCGCGAGCTCAACACCGGTAACTTTGATTTAGCGACAGCCATTTCTGCTGCGGTAAATACCAAAGAGGATACCAGTGGTGTTGTTAGCATCACAGACGGCATCTTAAGCGCCAAATTCAATATCAGCGATCTGGCTTTGAATCACGATTACCCGGCAGCCATGCAGTTGGGTCGTAAGCGTCGCATCAAACAGATCAGCGTGACCCTGCCTGCCTTGTTAGGGCCTTATCAGGATGTACAGGCGGTACTAAGTTACACCGGTGATCATACTGATGTGGCTAAAGGCTGCAAGGCTATCGCCATTTCGCGCGGCATGAATGACAGTGGTCAGTTCCAATTGGACTTCAACGACGGTAAGTATCTGCCATTTGAAGGCATTGATATTACTGATAAGGGTGGTTTCGAATTGCGTTTCCCTAATGCAACTGGAACGCAAAAGGAGCTGTTAGGCCGCCTGAGCGACATCATTTTGCACATTCGCTACACCATCCGTTCGTAAAATTGCCCGTTACTTAACCCAACAGGCCCTCGCAAGGGGCCTGACAGGAGTCCATTATGGAAAACAACAAACAACAGATTGGTGTAGCGCCATTATCGCTCCCTAAAGGGGGCGGTGCTATTAGCGGAATGGGAGAATCACTGGGTGCTATCGGCCCAAGCGGATTAGCCAGCTTAACCGTGCCTTTACCTATTTCTGCGGGCCGCGGCTATGCACCCGCACTCGCTCTGAGTTACAGCAGCGGCAGCGGTAATGGCCCGTTCGGCCTCGGCTGGAATTTGGGCATCATGTCGATTCGCCGTCGCACCGATCGTGGCGTGCCTTATTATGATAGTCGTGATGAGTTTATTGGCCCCAATGGTGAAACACTCATCGCGGTTTCTGTATCAGATAAAGTTTTTGTAGATCAAAGTCATAACTCAATTAATTTTACGGTTACCCATTATCAGCCACGCGTCGAGGGCGGTTTTGATCGCATCGAATTCTGGCAACCTAAAGACACCACCGCTGACCAGACGGCTTTTTGGCAGGTGTACAGCACAGATGGTCAGCAGCATTATCTGGGCAAAACCGCGCTGGCCCGTATTGCCGACCCTGAGCATCTGGAACATATCGCCGAATGGTTACTGGAAGAGTCCATCTCAGCCACCGGCGAGCATATTTGCTATGACTATCAAGGCGAAGATAGCAGCAACATTGATGCAGCAGAAGAAGCTGCTCACCCGCAAGCCAACGCGCAGCGCTATTTGAAGCAAGTGCGCTACGGCAATCAGACATCAAGCACGACACCTTATGTTTTCAAAAACCAATTTTCGAAAGATGATGAATGTCTATTTACTCTGATATTTGATTATGGCGAACGCCTAAATACCTTATCCGAGGTTCCGCCGCCAGATGCAGGTGCTGACTGGTCAGATCGTCAGGATCCGTTCTCACGCTACGAATTCGGTTTTGAAATTCGTACCCGTCGTCTGTGCCAACAGGTATTGATGTTCCATAATCTGCAACTCTTGTCTGGCGATGAAAATGCAAGCGACAAGGCACTGGTTTCCCGCTTGCGCCTGAACTACCTGGCCAGCCCTTATGCCAGCCAGTTAATCAGTTGCCAACAAGTGGCACATGAACAAGACGGCACTGCACTCACTTTACCGCCACTGGAATTCGATTATCAGGAACTGCAAACTGGAGTCGAAACAAACTGGCAGGCTATGCCTGAATGGGACAAATTTAGCCCTTACTATCAGTTGGTTGACCTGAATGGTGAAGGTCTGCCGGGCATGTTGTATCAAGACAGTGGCAGTTGGCACTATCATTCGCCGGTACGTACCCCTGACAGTGAAGATGGCGTCAGCTTCGGCGCGGCACAAATTCTGCCCAACATCCCTGCCTTGCGTGATAGTGCCAGCCTGATGGATATCAATGGTGATGGCCGCCTGGACTGGGTTATTAGCCAGCCAGGACTGGCGGGTTATTACAGCCGCAACCCGGATGAAAGCTGGACCCAGTTCACTCCGCTGTCGGCACTGCCCGCCGAGTATTTCCATCCACAAGCCCAATTGGCTGATTTGATTGGCAATGGCTTATCTGACCTGGCATTGATTGGGCCGAATAGTGTGCGACTGTATGCTAATCAGCGTGATGGTTTTGCGGCCGCGCAGCAAGTCTATCAAGACCCAGCTATCGCTCTGCCGATCCCCGGAGCCAGTGACGCTGAATTAGTCGCTTTCAGTGATCCCCTGGGTAGCGGGCAACAGCATCTGATGCGGGTGCGCCACAATAGCGTCACCTGCTGGCCGAATTTAGGTCATGGCACCTTTGGTAAACCGGTCACATTGAGCGGTTTTAATCAGCCCGTGGACGATTTCAACCCGCAACACATCTGGCTGGCCGATATCGACGGCTCTGGCACGGTTGATTTGATTTATGCCAACAGCAATCACTTGCTGATTTACCGCAATCAGAGCGGCAACAGCTTTGCCGCCCCACTAAAACTGCCCTTACCACACGGTGTTCTGTACGATAACACCTGTCAATTGACCATGGCTGATGTGCAAGGTCTGGGGGTCACCAGCTTGCTGCTGAGTGTGCCACATATGACCAGCCGCCATTGGCGCTACGATTTCACTACCACCAAACCTTATCTGTTATGCACCGTCAATAACAATATGGGGGCTGAGAGTCGCCTGTCCTACCGCAGTTCAGCCCAGTTCTGGCTGGATGAAAAAGCGGCAGCAGACAGTCAAAAACAGAACATTGCCTGCGGCCTGCCTTTCCCGATGCATTTATTGGCGCGCACCACGCAATTTGATGAAATCACTCAAAATAGCCTGAGCCAACAAGCCTGGTACTACCACGGTTTTTACGATGGAGTAGAACGCGAATTCCGTGGTTTTGGCCGGGTAGATACCCTGGATACCCATGCCGAAGCACAGGGTTCCGCTCAGGAACGTACCCCACCATCGCTCAGTCGCAGTTGGTTCCATACTGGTCGAGATGACGATGAGTCCCGTTATCAGCAAGAGTACTGGCAGGGCGACGAACATGCTTATCAGGTAGGTCATACTCGCCTCACCTCTTTTAACGAAGGGACGGATAGTGATGATTTATTGGCAGAAACCACGCCAGAGCTACGCTATTGGTTGCTCCGTGCGTTGAAAGGCAGCCCGCTGCACAGTGAACTCTATGGTCTGGACGATATTGGGCAGAACGACGTACCTTACACCACCAGCAGCACCCGTTATCAGGTACGGCAGGTCCGAGCCGCTGATAACATCGCGGTCTCGCCCATCGTGATGCCGATGTCACTGGAACAACTCAGCTACCATTATGAGCGAATTCCCCAAGACCCACAGTGCAGCCAGCAAATTGTGATGCGCTGCAATGAGTATGGTCATCCGCTGCACTCGGTTGCCATCAATTACCCGCGCCGCCCTCAGGATAACGTTACACCTTACTCTTGGTTAGCCGCCGATCACTGGGCCAGCAGTTATGACGAACAACAACGGCTACTGCGTATCACTGAAAGCCAACAATCCTATCATCATGTTATTGAAGATAATGGTCTATTGCTGGGCTTACCCTGGCAGCAACGCAGTGATGCACAGATTTATAATGCGGATGCAGTTCCGGCTAATGGCCTGAGCTATGAAGCTATTCTTGATAAAGAAAACACCCTCGGTACGCCGGTTGAAAGTGTCTATATCGGTCAAAGCGAAGTTTTCTATCACCATAAATATCCATTACAAGGTTTGGTTATTTATAGCGAAAGCGCTGAGTTTGATGAGCGTTCCCTCGCGGCTTTAAGTGAGCTGCTACCCACAGATAAAGAACAGAATCAACAACTGCAAGCCGCAGGTTACACCCTTGCCCCACGCCTATTTGATCATACTGAAGAGATCTCTGTGTGGGTGGCTCGCCGTGGTTTCACTGAGTATGCCGATAGCCAGGAGTTCTACCGCCCACAGTCACAGCAGAGCTCTCAATTAGTGGGTAAAACTTACCTTAACTGGGATGCATCTCATTGTGCCGTCACCGCTATCACACTGGCCGATGGTAGTACCACTAACGCCGAATATGACTATCGTTTTATCACCCCCTACAAGCTGACTGATATCAACGATAACCTGCATCAGGTTGAATTGGATGCCTTTGGTCGGGTCACCTCTGCACGTTTCTGGGGAACGGAATTACATGAGGGCGGCGTGGTTGACAGCGGATTCACTGATGCGCCATTTACTGCACCAAAGAACATCGAAGAGGCGATTGAAAAAGAAGATGAGGTCATTTCTGTCGCTCAATTCTCTGTTTATCAGCCGGTGAGTTGGATGATCAAACCGGTAGATAAACTCATCGTTGATTGGCTCAGTTATTTAAAAGACATACAGGAAGAAATGCCTGGCTACCCAGAGGAAGAACAAAAAGAATGGGGCAAAGAACCGGTTTTAACACGAGAAATCCTGATTCAAAACCAATTTATCACCGAAGAAGGCTATCTCTGCACTCTCGGCTACCGCCGATGGCTGCGATGGAGTAAGTATCCGTTCGATGAAGCAATAAGAATGGAGATCGAGAGCCAAACTCAACGACGCCACCCGCCCCATGCTATGACGGTGGTTACCGACAGCTATGATCGCAATGCGGAAAAACAGCAGCATCAACAAATGATTGTCTGTAGTGATGGCTTTGGTCGTGCGCTGCAATCAGCACAGCGTGTTGAAGCTGGCGAGGCTTATATCCGCCAAGAAAATGGCCATCTGTTAACTAAAAACAATCAACCCGCCGTTGAAACTACCGATCAGCGCTGGGTGGTTTCTGGCCGGGTGGAATATGACAACAAAGGGTTGGCCATCCGCGCTTATCAACCTTACTTCCTTGATAACTGGCGCTATATCAGCGATGACAGCGCCCGCACCGATACCTATGCCGACACCCATGTTTACGACCCGCTGGGGCGTGAAATTAAGGTGATTACCGCCAAAGGTTATCTACGCCGGGCGCAGTACTTCCCGTGGTTTGTGATCAGTGAGGATGAGAACGATACCGCAGCAGAAGCCATTCAAAGTTAACCATATCAGTCATTAACCCTGACCGGCTTATTCTGCGGTCAGGCTCACTGATAACCAACAAGGATAGGTAGACCAAATGCACGTCTTGGCTCCCGGCGACGATTTCTTCATCACTTGGTTAATTATCGGCGCGCTTTCTGCATGGGGAGGTTTGGTTCGTTACATCTTGGATAAAAATAATGAGGAGCACGAATGGAGTTGGGCTGCCGTGATAAGCCAGATCATTGTTTCCAGCTTTACTGGGTTAATCGGTGGATTGATCTCTTTTGAAGGTGGCATCAGCCGTTATATGACCTTTGCCGTTGCTGGCCTGTTCGGGGCAATGGGCAATTCCGCACTGCAATATTTATGGCAGCGTTTTTTTGAGCAACATATTCCCCCTAAATAGTAGAGGCAACTATGAATAATGATATATCACCATTTCGCTTTGGTCAGATTAGTGAACATAACCTACGCGGCATTCATCCCGACCTGGTGTTGATTGTCCGCCGCGCCCTGACTCTTTGTACTGTCGATTTTCGCGTTATCGAAGGCCTCCGCACTTCCGAACGCCAGCGGCAACTGGTCAAAAATGGCCGCAGTCAAACCCTTAACAGTCGCCATTTGACCGGCCATGCCGTGGATTTGGCTCCGCTGATTAATAACCAAATTCCGTGGGATGACTGGCATGCATTTGAGTGGGTAGCAAAAGCAATGAAACAAGCGGCAATAGAGATGGAACTGCCATTGCAATGGGGCGGTGACTGGAAAACCTTTAAAGATGGCCCACATTTTGAACTACCGAGAGACGTCTACCCATGATCAACTTAAACCTGTTATCGGTACTGGGTAAAACCGTGCTGTCGCTGGCCGTAGTCGCCGTCGCTATTTGGCTGGTACAGATGGCCCGAGAGATGGAAAACCTTAATCGGGACAACATTGAACTTAATATGCAAATAGTCCGGCTGGGGGAGGTTAATAAAAGGCTTAACAGCCAAATGTTGATGACCACGACCCAACTACAAAAAGTTCAGGAACAAGAAAGCATTGAAGGGGAGAAAAGCAGTGAACTGCAAAAACAGTTGCGTGCGGCACAAAAAGGCAACCCTTGTGCTGATGAGCCTGTGCCTGCTGATGTTATCCGCATGCAGCAACAAGCCATCGGTAACGGTAAATGAATGTTTACCATTCCCGACGGCCTTATTGCCCCCCTGCCAGATGCCTAAATTTAATGTAAAGACATGGGGAGATTATCCACAGTATGTAGAACAGACCCGTCTGGTACTGACTCGTTGCAATACGAACCGTGAGTCAGCGCTATTTTTCTTACAACAACGCAAGGAATAAATTTATGTCTAAAAATTTATCGATCAGCGAACACACCCCCACTATCGCCATCAGCGATAACCGCGGGTTGGGTATTCGTGCGCTAGCTTATAACCGCACGGATGCCAATCCGGTAGCCGATGAACTGATCAGTCGCAATCGTTATAACGCCGTGGGGCAACTGATTGCCAGCCGTGATGCCCGGCTTGAAATCGATAACTTCCACTATGACTATAATCTTGCCGGAGCCGCACTGCGCACCGAGGGTGTCGACAATGGCACCCGGCTGCAACTGACTGATATTGAAGGGCGACCGCGAGTAAGTTTAGATGCTAAGGGTACCCGCAGTTGGGTGACCTATGAACCGCAACTGGGCCGCCCGCTTGAGCACCAACAGCAAGCCGAAGGGGGGCAAAAAACCATTACCGATCGCTTCTTCTACGCTGAAAACACTGAACAGCATAAAGCCGCCAACCTCAACGGCCAGTGCATCCGCTATTACGATACTGCCGGTTTACAACAGGTTATCAGCCTGTCTATCACCGGAGTGCCATTGCAACAACAGCGCCAGTTGCTCACCGATACCCTTGGGCCGGTGGACTGGTTTGCTGAAGAACAGAGCTGGCAATCTCGCCTCGATGATAAACCTTTTATCACCCGTTGCAGCACCGACGCCCTGGGCCAACCACTCACCCAAACTGATGCCAAAAACCATACTCAACATATGGCCTATAACCGTGCCGGCCAGCTCAGCGGCAGTTGGCTCACTCTTCATGGTGGTATTGAGCAGGTGATTGTTAAGTCTCTTACCTATTCCGCCGCCGGGCAAAAACTGTGGGAAGAAAGTGGCAATGGCGTGGTGACAGAATATCGCTATGAAGCTGAAACCCAACGTCTTATCGGTATCAAAACCACCCGCCCAGCACTGAAGGACCGGCCAACTCTGCTGCAAGACCTGCGCTACGATTATGACCCGGTCGGCAATATTCTGGCTATCCATAATGATGCGGAAGCCACCCGCTTCTACCGCAATCAGAAAATCGTGCCGGAAACCACTTACCGCTATGATGCTTTGTATCAATTGATTGAGGCTACCGGCCGTGAATCCGACAAAAACAGTGCGCAAAGCGCTAACCTGCCGGACTTAATCTCCCTGACTGACGGCAATCAATATGTCAATTACACCCGCCGTTACACCTATGACCGTGCCGGTAACCTGTTGAAAATTCAACATACTGGAGCCAGCCAGTACAGCACGCATATCACGGTCTCCCATACCAGTAACCACGGCATTCAGCAGCAGGATGGGTTGACTGCCGCCGATATCCGCAGCCAGTTTGATGCCTCCGGTAATCAACAGCAATTACAGCCCGGTCAGCCACTGCAATGGGATGCGCGTAATCAGTTGCAGCAGGTCACCACCGTTAAGCGTAGCGCTAACAGCTCAGCCAATAATGACCGCGAAAGCTATCTGTACGGCAGTGATGGTATGCGGGTGGTTAAGCACAGTATTCAACACACTGGTAGTACCGTCCAAACCGCTAAAGTAACCTATCTGCCGGGGCTGGAACTGCGCACTCAGCATAATAACAATAAGCTGACGGAAGATTTTCAGGTCATTACCGTGGGTGCCGCCGGGCGGGCGCAAGTGCGGGTATTATTGTGGCAGAAAGGCCAACCGGACGGCATTGATAACGGCCAATTGCGCTACAGTTTCGATAACCAAATTGGCTCCAGTTTATTAGAGTTGGATAACAACGGCGATATTATCAGTCAGGAAGAGTATTACCCATTTGGTGGCACGGCAGTATTTGCATCTCGCAATACAATTGAAGCCAAATATAAAACCGTGCGTTACTCCGGTAAAGAACGTGATGCTACTGGGCTGTATTATTACGGCTTACGTTATTATATGCCGTGGCTGGGGAGATGGTTAAGTAGCGATCCGGCAGGCACCATTGATGGGCTTAATTTATATCGTATGGTGAGGAATAACCCGGTTAGTTTCCTTGATGTTAATGGACTGTCTGGAGAGAAGCCCATACCAAAGACAATTCGACACGTTTGGTTAGGAAATGATATTAATGCTCTTGAAAAACATAAAAAAAACATCCTTCGCACTAAAGAAATAAATCCAACTTATGAAATTGAAATAAATATTTTAGTTAAAGTAAAAGATGAAAAATTTTCTGAGTTCACTAATAGCCTAACTCAGGCTGGTATAAAAATAAAAGACATCGAGCAATCATCTTGGTTTTCAAAATTCAAAAAAACAAAAAGATACACTCATTTTAATTTAGCAATGACCGGAGAAAGATCAAATTTCGCATCCGCATCAGACATACTAAGAAAACCTTTAATGTTCGAAAAAGGTGGTATTTATACAGATGTAGATGACGTCTATGAAAAACCACTACCAGAAACAATCACATTACTATCCAATCAAATATCCACAACAAAAGGGGTTGTATTCAGTCGTTGGGGAGGAATGAAAGGTGTACATATAAGTGCATTTGCAACTCATAAGAAAAACCCACTATTGGAAAAAATAATGTCTGACTCATATAAAGAATATGAAAATAACAAGTCAACTTTATACCAAAAAAATCCAACAACCGACAATCCAGATGATAACTTCCATTTAAATTCCAGCACATCTGGATCATTTCATTTTTCAAAATTTGTAATGGATCAAAGTAATGAATTCAAGCAAGCATATAGCTTATTTGAAAGCAATCCAGAGCACTCCTTGGTAAAAAAACACATGGTGTTTAGCAAAATCCTTAGACAAGTTACCACTTCAGGCGCAGGACATATGGACGCTGTTCAAACTGAGAATTTAGTTAATGCATTAGCGAAGAGAACGGGACGATTGATTATCTAGACATGAAAAAGCTTAGGTGCTGCTATTAAGCACCTAAGCGACTCACCATTATATAAAGTGACAATGTAAATAATCATTATAAAAAATTTAGGATTTATATATGAATGCAGCTATTAATAACCAATTATCTCACCCTACTATCGCCATCAGCGATAACCGCGGGTTGGGTATTCGAGCGCTAGCTTATAACCGCACGGATGCTAATCCGGTAGCCGATGAACTGATCAGTCGCAATCACTACAATGCGCGGGGGCAATTGATTGCCAGCCGTGATGCCAGGCTTGAAATCGATAACTTCCTCTATCACTACAACCTTGCCGGAGCCGCGCTACGCACCGAGGGTGTTGATAATGGCACACTGCTGCAACTGACTGATATTGAAGGCCGACCGGTGATGAATTTGGATGCTAAAGGCACCCGCAGTTGGGTGACCTATGAGCCTGCACTCGGTCGCCCACTGGAGCATCAACAGCAAGCCGAAGGGGGTATCAAAACTATTACCGATCGCTTCTTCTACGGTGAAAACACTGAACAGCATAAAGCCGCCAACCTCAACGGTCAGTGTATCCGTCATTACGATACCGCCGGTTTACAACAGGTTATCAGCCTGTCTATCATCGGTGTGCCATTGCAACAACAGCGCCAGTTGCTCACCGATACCCTTGGGCCGGTGGATTGGTTTGGTGAAGAAAACGCCAGTTGGGCCTCCCGCCTCGATACCGAACCTTTTATCACCCGTTGCAGCACCGACGCCCTGGGTCAGCCGCTCACCCAAACTGATTCCAAAAATCATACTCAACATATGGCCTATAACCGCGCCGGTCAGCTCCGCGGCAGTTGGCTGATTCTCAATGGTGGTATTGAGCAGGTGATTGTTAAGTCTCTTACCTATTCCGCCGCCGGGCAAAAACTGTGGGAAGAAAGTGGCAATGGCGTGGTGACAGAATATCGCTATGAAGCTGAAACCCAACGGCTTATCGGCATCAAAACCACTCGTCCGGCACTGAAGGACCGGCCAACTCTGCTGCAAGACCTGCGCTACGATTATGACCCGGTTGGCAATATTCTGGCTATCCATAATGATGCGGAAGCCACCCGCTTCTACCGCAATCAGAAAATCGTGCCGGAAACTACTTACCGCTATGATGCTTTGTATCAATTGATTGAGGCTACTGGCCGTGAATGTGATGCCAATACCGCCCAAAATCAGCAATCCTCTGCACTGGCAGAACTGACCGACAAAAACCAGCTGGTCAATTATACCCGCCGTTATACTTATGACCGTGCCGGTAACCTGTTGAAAATACAACATACTGGTGCAACCCAGTACACCACGCATATCACGGTCTCCCATACCAGTAACCACGGCATTCAGCAGCAGGATGGGTTGACTGCCGCCGATATCCGTAGCCAGTTTGATGCCGCCGGTAATCAACAGCAATTGCAGCCCGGCCAGCCGCTGCAATGGGATGCGCGCAATCAGTTGCAGCAGGTGATTACCGTTAAGCGTGAGGCTGGAAATTCGGCCAATAATGATAGTGAAAGCTATCTGTATGGCAGCGACGGTATGCGTATTGTTAAGCAAAGTATTCAGCAACACCAAACCAGCAAAGTCCTGTATTTGCCGGGGCTGGAACTGCGCACTCAGCATAATAACGATAATCTGACTGAAGATTTTCAGGTCATTACTGTCGGGGCCACCGGGCGGGCGCAGGTACGGGTATTATTGTGGCAGAAAGGACAACCGGACGGCATTGATAACGGCCAATTGCGCTACAGCTTTGATAACCAAATTGGCTCCAGTTTATTAGAATTAGATAACAACGGCAATATTATCAGTCAGGAAGAGTATTACCCGTTTGGCGGCACCGCCGTATTTTCATCTCGCAATACAATTGAAGCCAAATATAAAACCGTGCGTTATTCCGGCAAAGAGCGCGATGCCACCGGGCTATATTATTACGGCTTCCGTTATTATATGCCATGGCTGGGCAGATGGTTAAATGCTGACCCGGCAGGAACCATTGATGGGCTTAATTTATATCGCCTGGTGAGGAATAATCCAATTACATTGATGGATGTAGATGGGTTAAGTCCAATAACAATGATATATGGGTTTGAACCATTCAGAATGGAATATAGTCTATCAAAAAATCAAACCGCTGATACACCAATTCTTCGTATTGATGATTTGAACCTCAGCATTGACTTAATGGAAAGACTAAAAAAAGATTACACAAAAACCGTTTCATCACTTAAAAATATGGGCGACAATTTAAACTCGGCTCAAAACGAACACTATAAACAAAAATCAAAAGAGTTAATGAAAGATACCGGAATAAAAAGCCAGCAATCCGCCATGTCTTTAATAATGAGTTGGCGAAGTTATTTATCACAGCATTATGATGAGTTATCACTAACCTCTCTGATTAAACTTGATAAAATGTCCAACCCCAAAACTGAGCATGAAGCCACGTATCGATTATATGGATTTCTTAATAAGAATACTCCAGGTAAGTTGAGAAAAAAATCAGTGGAAAAAAACACCGTGACTCAGTTTATCAATCTATTAAATAGCAACGACCCCAATCAAAATCTTAAATCTGCAATGGAATCAAATTCAGATATTGGGGTTGCGGTTATCAATGCATTTTTCCGAAAAGTAAGTAAATTAAGTTTAGATTGGTCACAACTACAACCGGAAATAGAAACTGTATTTATTGAAGGTGCTTTTACAGATAATGTGAAATTATCTCCTAAGGATGCTTATATACAAGATAACTGGCGTAAATTCACCAGCGAAGATGAGTCTGCTTTAAGTGAAAAACCTTATAAACTCAGAAAACGAGCCGCTACCTATTTCCCAATTACCCACTCAGAAATGAAACATGTCATAAAAGGAAATAATAAAATACAAAGAATATCATTACACCAATAAGGTATTTATGTTAATAAGTCGGGTCCAATAACGCTGATTAGTACAATCATATCCAACAACAACTGAGGTGTTAAATGCATGATGTAGTTTGTGCCGATACAAGAACGAGATACACCGACTCCCCAACAGCGATATGATTAATCACCGTTTTTCCGCCGCTTGGTAAGCTGCATCAGTTTCATGTTTACCTCCGCAACCACCAGAGACATCTTTAAAAGAGCCATTAAAAGCACCTTAATGGCTCACTTCCCTCTACCTGACACACTTAAAATGACTTCACAACTTGACTTCATTTAGGACTGACTTACAATGATTTCATATAGTGACGTCATGGAAGACCACATGAAAAGTGTAGTTACAAATCTGAGGAATAAACAAAAGAACACACTGGAAAAAATATTTAAGTCTCCCGCTCCGACAGGAATAAAGTGGTCTGATATTGAATCACTCATCAAAGCGCTAGGTGGAGAGATAAGTCAGGGGAATGGTTCACGTGTAAGATTGCGGCTCAATAATAGCATTGCCAGATTTCACCGACCTCACCCATCCCCCGATACCGACAAAGGCGCAGTAGTCAGCCTGCGAGAATGGTTAGAGAGCATAGGAGTTAAGCCATGTCCCAAACAATAGCAGCACCTAATACAATGAATGTCGCCGGACAACCAGCCCTTATCACTTATGTTCCTGAAATCGGTATGTTCCGTGGGAAATTTTTAGGGCTATCTGGATACTGTGATTTTGTCTCTGATAGCATTCAGGGTTTACAAAAAGAAGGGGAAATTTCTCTACGTGAATATTTGGATGATTGTCAGAGTAGCGGCATAGAACCTTACGCAAATCAGGAAAAAATCAAAACATTCACCTTGCGCTATCCTGAATCCTTTGGTGACCGATTAAGTCATGCTGCGGCCGAACATCAGGTATCGATTAATGCTTTTATCGTTGAAACACTCGACGATAAAATGAAACACGCTTAATAAAACGTGCTTAATACTGATTGTTTAATGTACTGACTCATACCTTCCTGTCATTAGAGAAAGTATGAGTCATAAACAACAACGACCCAACAACGATAGGATTAATTGTCATCACCGTTTTTCCGCCGCTTTATAAACTGCATCATTTTCACGTTTGCCCACCACTACCACCAGAGACATCTTTAAACGAGCCATTAGAAAACCTCAAAAAAGACACTATAATATCCATTATCGAATAAAAAAGCATAAAAAGGATGTTATAGTATCTATTATTTTTGGAGGACATGATGAGTTTGACACTATTATCTGCTGTTGATGTCCAACAGCAACTGGCTGATACAGTTAGAAAAAAACGCAAACAGCGGAAATGGTCACGTCAGGCACTGGCTGAGCGCAGTACGGTTCCGGCCACAACCATTAAGAAATTTGAAACTACCGGCCAGATCTCATTACGCCAATTTATCTTGCTATGGCAGTGTGTTGATTCGCTGGAACAGCTAGCAACACTCACTCATACTGAGAAAAGACAACCCCGCACTATTGATGAGGTACTTAACTCATGATGCAATTTGTGCCGATACAAAAGCTGGATGTTTTCCGTAACTTACCTGGTAAGCTACGGGGGATAGAATCAAATTCTGGTTTTTGCTATTTGATAAACTTCTGTTCTATCCCTCTTACCTACTGCAAGTACTAAAACAATAATCTCATAATCATACACCTGATAAACCAGACGATAGCCGGATGCCCTGAGCTTAATTTTATAGCAGTCACGCATACCACATAATTTATTTGCTGGAATATGTGGATTTTCTAATACGCTGATTAACTTCTTTTTAAACTGCACTTGTAGAGTCGAACCTAATTTTTTAAATTCTTTTAGGGCGTTCTCTTCAAACTCAAGTTTATAGTTCATCAAGTTTAACCCTAATGCGCTTTCCTCCCATTCTTGAACGAGCAAGCTCGGCCAATTCTATATCTTCCAGATACTCAGACAAAACCTCCCATGTTTCCGGCGAAACATAATAACCAGAAATATGCCCGTTAGTCAGTACTGCAACAGGTTGCCCATGCGCTTCTTTGAGTGCGGCATTGGGTGATTTTTTAAAGTCGCTAATACTGACAGCCGCGTTGGCAAGAATTGGTTGAACTAACATACAGACTCCTTTTAGTACTAAGTTTCATACTAAACTTAGCACTAAAAGAGGTTGGTGCCAATCTCGTTTCCCCCTAATAACCCTACGCCGTACCACCCACCGTCAGATTATCCAACTTCAGGGTCGGTTGACCGACGCCAACCGGCAGGCTTTGGCCTTCCTTGCCGCAGACACCGACGCCTTTATCCAGCGCCAGATCATTACCGACCATTGAAATCTGTTGCATCGCCTCAATACCCGAACCAATCAAAGTGGCACCTTTCACCGCGCTGGTGATTTTGCCTTTTTCGATTAAATAGGCTTCAGAGGTTGAGAATACAAACTTGCCGGAGGTGATATCCACCTGACCGCCACCAAAGTTAGGGGCATACAGGCCATATTCCACACTGGCAATAATATCTTCCGGTGTTGATTTACCCGCTAACATATAAGTGTTGGTCATACGCGGCATCGGCAGATGGGCATAGGATTCACGGCGGCCATTACCAGTCGGCGCAACACCCATCAGGCGAGCATTCAGCTTATCCTGCATATAGCCTTTCAGAATACCGTTTTCAATCAGCACGTTATATTGGCCCGGCACCCCTTCATCGTCGATAGCTAATGAGCCGCGACGACCTTGCATGGTGCCATCATCCACCACAGTACACAGCTCTGAAGCCACCAGCTTACCCATTTGCCCGCTAAATACTGAGCTGCCACGACGGTTGAAATCACCTTCCAAGCCATGACCGACCGCTTCGTGCAACAACACGCCCGGCCAACCTGCTCCCAGCACCACCGGCATGGCACCAGCAGGTGCGGCAATCGCGGACAGATTCACCAGCGCCATCCGCACCGCTTCATTGGCAAAGTTATCGGCACGCACTTCACCATCAACCGTTTCCAGGAAGTAGTCATAGCCGAAACGACCACCACCACCGCTGGCACCACGTTCACGTTTGCCGTTCTCTTCCACTAACACGCTGACTGACAGGCGCACCAGTGGGCGCACATCTGCCGCCAGCGTGCCGTCAGTGGCGGCGACCAAAATTTGCTCATACACACCGGTCAAGCTGGCACTCACTTCCTGCACCCGCTTATCCGCAGCACGCGCGACTTTATCTACGCGATGCAATAAAGCGATTTTGTCTTCGC
>NZ_JBLWEX010000271.1:0-26893 GCF_048323875.1 Yersinia sp. LJYL362 | reverse complement strand
CATCACCGATTTGATGCGGGTGGGGCAGCAGTTGGCATCGGCGACCTACCGCCCATTAGAGGTGTATATCGCGATTGCGTTGTCTTATCTGGTGCTGACCAGCTTGCTGGCACTGTTAGGCAATTATATTGAACGGCGCTGGCATAAGGAGAGCCGATGAACGATTTCTTCCTTTATCTGCCGGACTTTGCTCGCGCATTGGGCGTCACGTTGGGTATTAGCATGAGTGCGGCGTTCATCGGGGCTTTTGTCGGCTTTATCTTGCAGGCGGTGTGCCGTCATAACCGTTGGTTGTTCTGGCCCTGGCGCACCTATGTGTGGCTGATTCGCGGCACACCTTATCTGGCGCAGCTAGCGGTGTTTTATTTCGGTTTACCCGCTATCGGTGTGACGCTAAGTGCGGTTGAGGCCACGGTGATATCGTTGGCCATTTACAGCTCTGCTTATTTTGGCGAAATCTTCCGTACCGCGTGGAAAAGCATCGGGCACGGGCAACTGGAAGCGGCACAAGTACATGATATTTCAGCGTGGAAAAGTTTTTGGTATATCCAAACGCCGCAAGCTTTGCGCTTTAGCTTACCGCTGCTGGGTAATCAGTTCATTTTGACCATTAAAGAGAGCGCCGTGGCATCGATTATCACGGTGCCGGAGTTGACCATGACCACTGGGCAGATAGTCGCCAATACCTACACCTATATTGTGCCTTATACCTTGTTGATCCTCAGTTATTGGCTGTTGGCACAAGGTGTCAGTGTTGGTGTGCGCTTACTCAGTCGTCAGGCCATAGAGGGATAATATGACGAGTCACGAACCCATTATTGAATTACGCCAGCTAGGCAAATCCTTTGCGGCTAATCGGGTGTTGGCAGGAATTAATTTGACGGTCAATGCCGGTGAAATTGTCACCTTAATTGGCCCCTCTGGTTCAGGGAAAACCACCGCGTTACGTTGCATGAATTTCCTCGAAGCCTATGACGAGGGTGAAGTCCTGATCAAGGGGCAATTACTGGGTTATAGCAGTGCAGGGCGTGAAGCAAAACACCGTGATAGCGCGGCGTTAATTGCTGAAGTGCGCCGCCCACTGGCAATGGTATTCCAGCAATTCAATTTGTGGCCACACATGACGGTGCTGGAAAATGTTTGTGCACCCTTGATTCTGGGGAAAAAACTGTCACGCGATGAAGCACGCAAAAAAGCGGCCGCGGCATTGGCTCAGGTCGGGATGTCGGATAAGGCACAAGCCCGTCCATCGCGATTATCCGGCGGGCAGCAGCAGCGGGTAGGCATTGCCAGAGCATTGGCTCTGGAGCCGGAGTTATTGTTACTTGATGAGCCGACTTCCGCCCTTGACCCAGAGCGGGTGGAGGAGGTGCTGGATGTGATTAAGGCACTGGCAAACAACGGCATGACCATGGTGATGGTGACACATGAAATGTCGTTCGCTGCGAAAATTTCGTCCCGCGTGGTGTTTATGGCTGACGGCTCAATTGTTGAAAGTGGTGCGCCCGCGACTTTATTCCGCCAACCGCAGACTGACCGGTTGAAATCATTTCTTGCACCGTGGTTTAAACGGCCACTGCAACTGGATGAACCGGAGGCCGGACATGCTTAATCGCGCAGGTGTTCAGGTTGCCGGTCATATTAGCCAACAGCGCTTAATGGGTAAATTGGCGCAACTGGCCCGCTTTGGTGCGTTGGATAACGGCGGTGTTAATCGACAAGCTTTATCCGCTGAAGAATTAGAAGCCAGAGCATGGCTCATTGACTGGGCCTATACATTAGGCTGCGAAGTGATGACTGATAACTGCGCAAACCTGTTTATTCGTCGCGCCGGTCGTGAAGATTTACCGCCGGTAGTGACGGGCAGCCATATTGATACTCAACCCTGCGGCGGCAATCTTGATGGTTGCTATGGCGTCATTGCCGGTATGGAGTGTTTGAGCGCTCTGGCTCAGGCCGGAGTCACTACTTTGCGCCCGATTGAAGTGGCGGTTTGGATGAACGAAGAGGGCAGCCGATTCTCTCCTGGAGCCATGGGTTCGAGTGTCTTTGTGCAACCGCAGCGTTTGGCCAATTATCTGAATAATCAGGATGCACAGGGCGAGACCTTAGTGCAGGCGCTGACACGCTGCCATCAGCGTTTTCCACATTTACCACGTCGTGCCACCTTGCCCTTGGCGGCTTTTGTCGAATTGCATATCGAGCAGGGGCCGGTACTGGAACAAGCCAATCAGCCGTTAGCACTGGTACAAGGTATTCAGGGCGTGCGTTGGTATCAGGTCACCTGTCTGGGGCAATCGGCCCATGCGGGCACCACGCCGATGGCGGATCGCCAGGATGCGATGTCACTGGCCCGCCAGACAGTTCAGCAGTTGGAACAACGAGCCACCGCACTGCCAGCAGATGAATTACGCCTGACTTTTGGCCGCTGGGAGATTGAGCCAAATGCCATTAATACCATTGCCGGTCGTGCCACCTTCACCCTCGATTTCCGCCATGCCAGTCCTATGGTATTAGCGCAGTTCGATGATTGGATGCAGCAGATAGCTGCGGATAACGTGGTAGTCGAGTGCGTATTCAGTCATGCACCGGTGGCCTTCAATACACAGCTATTGGCACAACAATATGCTTGCACCCTGGCATTAGAGATAGAAACCGCGACGCTGACTTCCGGTGCATTTCACGATGCGATGCATCTGGCCAGTCATTGCCCGACCAGTATGTTTTTCGTTCCCAGCCATAACGGCATCAGTCATAACCCGGCTGAATATACAGACCCTCAGTATCTGTACCTCGGCGCGAAGGCTTTAGCCTGTTGCCTGACAGAACTGGCAAATCAACCCATAGGAGTTACCCATGAGCACCCACACTTATCCTGCTTGCTGTGAAAAAGACAACGGTAGCGCGCTGGGCACTAATGCCACGTTATCCTCGCCCATTTCTATTGATGGGACGCCGGTGATTGGCGAAGTGTATACCGTTCCTGCCCGCTGTGGCCGGGCGGTGCGCTTAAAAAAAGGGCAGGTTATCCGCATTATCAACACTCCCGGCAGTCAGGTGTGTGACACCTGGTTATTTAATAGCGCCGATCTGAGTGAGTTCTCATCAATGGAACACACTCGTGCATTTATTGATAAAATCATTCCTCAGCCGGGAGATGCACTGGTCACCAATCAGCGCCGTATCATCGGCACATTGCTAACTGATACTTCACCCGGTGTGCATGACACGTTGATTGCGGCTTGTGACCTTTATCGCTATAGCAACATGGGGATCACTGAATACCACGACAGTTGTGCCGATAATATGCGTTTAGCGTTGAATGCGATCGGGCTGCGCGCGCGTGAAGTGCCACAACCCTTGAACCTGTGGATGAACACGCCCGTCAATCCGGATTACACCATTTCCTGGTTACCGACGGTGAGCAAAGCGGGTGATTATGTTGAGATTCGTGCCGAGCTGGAATGCATTGTTGTGATGTCTGCTTGCCCGCAAGACATTGTGCCAATCAATGGCTGTAACCCACAGGATGTGCATTTTAGCGTCGCTGAATAAGGGTGCATTGCGTTCTGTATTGATAACGTTGCCCGGCAAGGATACGCCGGGTGTTTGAGTTTCTTTGAGCAGCAGATATCAACTTATGAAAAAAAACGGCGATAACGGCGGTTTTGTTTTATCTGATTTAGGGATGCGTTTACGTCATGCCCGCGTGGCGCAGGACATCACGTTAAAGCAGCTAGCGCTCAAGGTGGGATGCTCAGAGAGTTTATTGTCGAAACTGGAAAATGAGGTAGCGTCACCCTCGCTGGCTATGTTGCACCGGCTCGCCAGCGCTTTGGAAACCAATATTTCGGATTTGATGGCCGAAAGTTGGGTGGCAGACTCGCCGGTGTTGAAACCGGAGCAGCGGATCCGTAAACGGTTTGTGCACCGTAATAAGAAAGGTGGCATTGCGCTGGAAAATCTGACGCATCACCACAAAGGTGGGTTGTTGCAGGGAAACATTCATATCATTGAGCCGGGCGTCGCCAGTGATGGGCAGATAGAACACCACGGTGAGGAGATGGGATACGTGCTGGAAGGGGAAATTGCCCTGTATTTAGGTGAAGAAACCTATACCCTCAGCGTGGGTGATTCCTTTTATTTTCCCAGTAATGTCCCCCACGGTTATCGCAATATTGGTGAATCAGTCGCGAAGGTGTTGTGGGTGAATACCCCGGTGACCTTCTGATTTTATGCCGAGGGAGATGTTGGGTTGCTATCTGGCTGATATAAAATCTGTCAGCAGATCATTTCCTTCTGGCTGTTTTTATATTTATGATATTTTATCTATTTTAAACCCAGTGTTTTACCTTATTTATTAATGTTGGCATTAAGTGGAGTCTAATGCTGCTATTTTAAATAATGTTATGGATGAAAAATGAAAATTGGTGACTTTGGGTTTCCTGTTTATAATGATAAAATTAAAAATAAATCTCAGAAAGAAAAAGAGATATTTAAACGTATACCTTATCTTTCGATAAAACATGGGCGGGTTATTAGAAGTGATAACTGCAAATTTAATTTTCGTGAAGATGATGGAAACCAAATAGTCTGTCGTCACTTGGCTGCACAATATGCTCTTGATGTACTTAATAATATGGAGCGTGGTAAAGTAAAAATGAGTGACTTCGCTAACCCTAAGAGCATACAGAACCATGTCACTAGTGAGGTGGAATTATATTATGAGGAACTTATTGAAAAATCACAGACAGTATATCTAATAGATAATAATGATTTTGGCCGTATGTTGGTCGATGTTTTTCAAGCTATGGAAAGTCATGGTAAAACTCATATGGCATTATTTTTAGTTAGTAATGATCATGCTATGGCAGTGCGTCTGAGTATTAAACGTGATAATAGATTGTGTTATGTTGTAAATCTTTATGATCCTAATATTAGCAATCATACAATACGTTGCAAAATCTATGATTTATCATTATTAGAGACTCACACATTAAAAAATTACTTAGAGGAAAGATATTACTTTGAGTATTATCAGAATGATTGTGTCGATATAACAATGGCATTCATATGTGAAGACCATAATATCCTTTATGTTCGGCAGCGAAACAGTAATAGAGAATTGGCCCTAATTAACAACCAATTACCATTGGTTCCCTCTGGTCGCTTACTAGTTTTGTTGTTAATAAATGATTTCCCGTTGGAGGTGATTAAATTAGTTAATAGGATAATAGAGGAATCTCTGTTATCTCCAAATGAAATTTATGACATTTTTAATGTCAACCAATCAGATGACATACCTATACTTTACTACGCTTTAAAACAGGGAGAATATTTAATAGTGCTTGCTTTAGGACGGTTAATTGAATGTATACCTGAGGGACGGCGTAAGGAAGTGCTGGACGCCAAAGATGACCATGGCATTCCAGGTCTGCATATGGCAATGCAGGGAGGGCATGTTAGCAGCATAGCAGCATATGGCAAGTTACTCGATTTGATACCAGAGAACCAACGTGCTGAGTTATTGGATATAAAAAATCCTACGCAGAACCATGGTTTTTTTCAGGCCATAAAGAGGGGCGATAATGAGACGGTAATCGCATTTTTCGACTTGTTAAAATATTTATTGCCATCTGAAGGTGACGAATTTATATCTGCCACAGATAAGAACGGAAACTCGCTGCTAACACTTAGTGTAAAAAAAGGCGGATATAGAAATTGGGATAAATTTGTCGCCGTATTAGACAGTGTAAAAAATAACAGTGAAAATACCGCTGGCCAGGATTAACCAGCGGCGTTTTGTTATTACAGTGAGTTAGCCTTTATTACCCCGCGCCGCAATAATTGCGTCGGCAACATTACGTGGTGCTTCAGCGTAATGCTTGAATTCCATGGTATAAGTCGCACGACCTTGTGACATGGAACGCAATACTGTGGAGTAGCCGAACATTTCGGATAACGGCACTTCGGCACGGATAATTTTCCCGCCACCGATCATCTCTTCCATCCCTTGCACCAGGCCACGACGAGAGGAAAGGTCGCCCATTACATTACCGGCATACTCTTCCGGTGTTTCGACCTCGACACTCATCACTGGCTCCAGAATCACCGGTGAGGCGCGTTTGGCGGCTTCTTTGAAACCAAAGATGGCGGCCATTTTAAACGCCAATTCCGATGAATCGACTTCGTGATAGGAACCGAACGTCAGAGTGACCTTCACATCCACCACCGGATAACCGGCCAAAACCCCGGTATTGGTGGCTTCGATCACACCTTTTTCGACCGCTCCGATAAACTCACGCGGCACCACACCGCCTTTAGTGGCATCGACAAAAGCAACACCGCTACCCGGCTCTTGGGGTTCGAGGGTAAAGACCACGTGGCCATATTGCCCTTTACCACCAGACTGACGGACAAATTTACCGTCTACATCGGTCACTGTCTTACGTACTGTTTCGCGGTAAGTCACCTGCGGTTTGCCGATATTGGCTTCCACACCGAACTCACGTTTCATGCGGTCAACAATGATTTCCAGATGCAGCTCCCCCATACCGGAGATAATAGTCTGGCCAGACTCTTCATCAGTACGGATACGGAATGATGGATCCTCTGATGCCAGCCGTTGCAGTGCGATACCCATTTTCTCCTGATCCACCTTGGTCTTCGGCTCAATGGCTTGTGAAATAACCGGTTCAGGGAATTCCATGCGCACCAGCGTAATTACTGCACCCGGGTCGCACAGGGTCTCCCCGGTGGTCACATCCTTCAACCCCACACAAGCCGCGATATCACCAGCACGGATTTCATCCACTTCAATCCGATTATTGGCATGCATCTGAACAATACGGCCAATACGCTCTTTTTTACCGCGAATTGGGTTGTAAACACTGTCACCTTTGCTCAGTACGCCGGAATAGACGCGCACGAAAGTCAGCTGACCGACATACGGGTCAGTCATTAATTTGAACGCCAGCGCCGAGAATTTTTCGTTATCATCGGCTTTACGGCTGACTTCATTTCCGTCTTCATCGGTGCCACTGACCGGCGGAATATCCACGGGCGAGGGCATCAATTCAACTACCGCATCCAACATGCGCTGCACTCCTTTGTTCTTAAAGGCGCTGCCGCACAACATGGGCTGGATTTCACCGGCAATGGTCCGAATACGCAGACCTTGGGTGATTTCATCCACCGTAAGGTCACCGGTTTCCAGATATTCTGTCATCAGCGCTTCAGAGGCCTCAGCCGCCTCGGAGACCATTTTCTCGCGCCACTCATTGGCTGTCGTCAGCAAATTTTCCGGAATTGGCTCATAGCTAAATGTCATGCCTTGAGACTCTTCATCCCAGATAATGGCGCGCATAAGTCGTAAATCCACCACACCAGTAAAGTGTTCTTCACTGCCGATCGGAATCACAATGGGCACTGGATTAGCTTTCAGACGATCAATCATCATCTGGCGTACGCGGAAAAAATCAGCGCCGGGGCGGTCCATTTTATTAACGAATGCCAGACGTGGAACACGATATTTATTGGCCTGCCGCCAGACGGTTTCGGATTGTGGCTGCACACCACCGACCGCGTCATACACCATGACCGCACCATCAAGTACCCGCATAGAACGTTCCACCTCAATGGTGAAATCCACGTGCCCAGGGGTGTCGATAATATTGATACGGTGCTCGGGTAAGGTTCTGTCCATACCTTTCCAAAAGCAGGTCACGGCAGCCGATGTAATGGTAATGCCACGTTCCTGCTCCTGCGCCATCCAGTCAGTTGTCGCGCCACCATCATGCACTTCACCCAGCTTATGACTGACGCCGGTGTAGAACAAAATGCGCTCGGTAGTGGTCGTTTTACCAGCGTCGATGTGGGCGGAGATACCGATGTTGCGATAGCGCTCGATAGGAGTTTTACGTGCCATATTAAGTCCTTAAATGATAATGGCAATTTCGGGGTGGGCGGTTTGATGCCCTACCGGGAAGTTGTTGGTTTAAGTTCAGCATTGCTGCTAATGATCATGTGATCGCCACTAGTATAGTCCTATTGTTCGAATATACACGTACAATTTAATTATTTGTTCTGAAAATATGCAATAATAGCGAGGAGCGATGACTGAGGATGCTTCCATCATTGCGCTAGAATTATTAGTAGGGTCAAAATGGAGTATAGGCTATATTGCCGCCCGCTAAGGGCCGTTTGATTTGGCCGAACCCGGTAGTTTGGTGGGGAATTTCCCTGCTGACTGTCACTTATTAATAGGAACACTATGATTGCAAATCACCCTGAGCGTGAGCAGATACGTTTGGAAAATGTGCTGACGGCTTTAGGTAATCCGCTGCGGTTGGCTGTGGTACGCAGACTGGCAGCAGGGGGCGAACATGCATGTGGCACTTTGGTGCACGGGCTATCTAAATCGACCTTAACCCATCATTGGCGAGTACTGCGTGAAAGTGGTGTTATCTGGCAACGACCATGCGGGCGTGAAAGTTTGTTATCACTGCGACGTGATGATATTGATGCCCGATTCCCCGGCTTGTTGGATGTGCTACTAAGTGCAGTCGAGAATGATGCGACCACGGATGAGTCAACGGCAAAACATCTGCCGGGGGAGTGAGTTGAGGGCGGCGATATATTTCCCGCCCTCACTCAGAAGGTTAAATCTCTTGGGCGTGAGCTAAAACAAAATCTTCAGCTGCTTTTGACCACAACCCGTCAGTTTTACGCAAAATAGCCTGTAGTTCTTGTAATAACGGCGAATCTTGCTGGTGGCTCATCAGTTCACTCAATGATGTCAGCGGCATATTTTTGCCGGTGTAAACCAACTTCTTGCCTCCGATAATTTGCGGTAAATTCAATGTGGTTTCTGCTGCGTCATTTAGCCCAAGAATATGAGATACCACTTTCCCTGCATTCACTTTCTTCGCTTCAATTAACTTTACTGCTTCTCTCATGTCGTCGGTATTGCCACCCGAGGTACCAACATAATGGGTAAAGGAATAATGGATGTCGTAGAAATTAACCGATGCCATAAAATTCTTATCCTGTGGACCGGCAAAGAAATTAAAGCAGCCATCGGGTGCTAATAGGCTTGAAGCTAATGTGACCAATTCAGCTGAAGGGACGAACACAAAGATATCGTCATAACCTTTACCCTCGGTCAGGGCCATTAAACGTTCAAACTGATCATCAGTTTGTTTAGTATTGAGATAATGCACTTGCGTTTGTGGTTCACTCGGATACAAGCGGGCGGCATAATCCAGCTTTTGCTGGTGGCGGTCGGTAACAACCAATAATTGCGGATTAATTGGCCCATGCAGTGCGTAATCAATGGCTAATAATCCCATCGGGCCGGTACCGCCAAGAATCAACACATTACCGCCAGGCTTGATTCCCATTTTATGCTGATAAGTGCCGGGAACTAGATGGTAATTGGCATTAAATGCACCGATAACACAAGAAAGCGGCTCGACCAATGAACCCTCAAAATAACTTTCACCTTCATATGGCAGCAAGCAATCTTGTTCCATTACTTCATTGGGAATAACCACATGGGTGGCCTCACCTCCAACATAGGGGAAAGAATATCCGGGGCAATCTGGGCGGTCGGGTAATTGCAAATTAGCCTGAATCACATAACGGCTGCCGGGTTTGAATTTATGCTGCCATTTCTTACCGACTTGCAGAATATCACCGCAAAATTCATGACCAATAATAATGGGATTTTCTGCCACATTATCCGGTACTTTTTTATGGTCAGCGCCCAAATTGGCTTCTTTCCACGAAGAGAGGCAAATACTGTCGGTTACCACTGTTGCCAGAATTTCATCGTCGCCTATTTCTGGTAAATCAAAGCTTTCCAGACGTAGGTCATTTTTACCATATAAACGCAGTGCTTTAGTTTTCATGTGGAACCACCTCAATTATTTTTCAAATATAAAACTTCAGGTCGAATAAAAAACTTCAAGTTGAATAAAAAAACTCCCCGGCATTAATTAGGAAAGAATGCCAAGCCATGAGCCTACAATTCCGAGGCCAAACAGGGAGAAGATGAGCCAGATAGGGTTAATTTTGCGTTTGAGCAAACGCATCATTAATAGAGTAAGACCCAATGCCAATAAACCTGGGCACAGCTGATCGAGAATATTTTGTACGGTCATGGTGACTGTTGTGCCGTCGTGGCCCGGTGTTTTCGATATCACCAGCGGCACATTGATACTGGTCCATTTGGTGACCAATACCCCCATAATAAACAAGCCCAGAATCGAGGCACCTTCGGTCAGTTTTTGCAGTACATTTCCGCCAAGGTCTTTGACAATGTTGATACCCTTGGTAAAACCGTATTGCAGGCCGAACCATTTCAGGGCCAGGCGCACTGAGTTGAAGGACAAGAAGAAGAGAATTGGCCCTAGCACATTGCCGTTCAGTGCCAGCGAGGCTCCTAAGGCGGCAGTGATCGGGCGCAAAGTGCCCCAAATCAGTGGGTCACCGACCCCGGCCAGCGGCCCCATCAGCCCAACTTTCAAGCTATTGATCGCACCCTCATCAATGTCAGCGCCATTGGCTCGTGCTTCTTCCATGGCGGCGGTGACGCCGATCACTGGCCCGCAGACCGCCGGTGTGGTGTTGAAGAACACTAAATGGCGTTTCAATGCGGCAATTTGGTCTTCTTTTAGCGGATACAAACGCTTGATTGCGGGTACCATGTCATAGCAGAAACCCAGGCCATGAATACGTTCATAGTTAAAAGAGGCCTGTTGCAAGTTGCTGCGTAAAAACATTTTAAACAGATCAGACCGGGTTAATCGTTTGTTTAATGTGGTCATGTCGGCGTCTCCTAATCTTCTAATTCATCAAGTTTGGCTTGGCTGGCTTGCGCTACAGGCGCTGCCGGTTTCTGATAAAGCGGGTTTAACTGGATATACAGCAAGGCAATGATCAGACCGATACCGCCGAACGCGAGCAGGCTGAATCCGAGGTAACCGCCGACAATAAAACCGAGGAAGAAGAAGGGCATAAGGTATTTCACACCCATCATGTTGAGCACCATGGCGTAACCGACGACGACGATAAACCCGCCGGCAATTTGCAACCCATGAGTCACCACAGTTGGAATTGCATTAAGCATATGGCTAACGGTATCGGCACTCACAAAGATAGAGACGATTAAGACCGGAATGGCGACCCGCATGGCCTGAACCAGCAATGCCGACACATGCATAAAATCAATCATAGCGAAATTGGCTTTTTCAGCAGCCCGATCGGCGGCGTGTTGGAACGCCACGGTGATGGTACGGGCAAAGACAGTCAGTACCTGACCTGCTGCGGCTACCGGCAGGGCAATAGCGATCCCGGTGGCAATATTCTGATGACCGACAATAACCAGAATGGTTGAGATAATACTGGCGAGCGCGGAGTCTGGGGATTGCGCAGCACCGACGTTCATCCAACCAAGAGCAATTAACTCCAGTGTCCCGCCGAGGATAACGCCGGTGGTCATATCACCCAGAATCAGTCCGGTAATGGTGCAGGCAATTAATGGTCGGTGCGTTTGGAATTCATCCAACACGCTGCCGATACCGGCAATGCATGAGAAAATAAAAATTAAGATTATTTGTAGTAAGCTTATTTCCATGGTGGACCCCTTTGGACAATACACTCCCATGGCTACATAGCCGTGGGTTATAACTAAATAGTTGTATTGACCAGGTTAAGTAATCGGATTTAAATGTTAAATAAAACCTGGGTTATTACTTATATTTCAAGTGAAGCGTCGTTATTTAGACTCCAGCTCGCGTAATTTTTTAATCACATCCACATCAGGATCGGAAGTGACTACCCGTAAATCTAAATGAACACCGCGCTCTGCTAATGCATAAAAAGCGTTAATGTCATTTTGATCAACTGATACCGCTTTGGTTAATTGTGTTTTCCCATGTTTAAATGCCATGCCGCCAATATTAATAACATCAATTTTTACGCCCTGATCCACCAATCGTAAAACATCTGTTGGATTGGTAAATAAATAAAACACAGTGTCATTGATATAATTTGGGTTGTGATAAACCGCTACCGCCTTTTCAATATTAACGACATTCACCTTTATTCCCGGCGGTGCTGCCTGTTTTAATAATGTTTTCCGAATTTCATCGTTATAAACGTCGTCACTACAAATAATAATACGTCCAGCTTTAGCTTCTTTGGCCCAAACCGTGGTGACCTGACCATGAATCAGCCGGTCGTCAATTCTTGCCAGATTGATTTTCATATAAAGTCAGCCTCTTCTTCTTCGTTATTTTGTTGGTGACGGAATGACTGCACGCACTGTGTGCCAATGTCGAGTAAATAGTCTGTCAGCTCTTCAGCCGCCATCACTTGCTGGTTATCGGCAATCTCTAGTGCTAATGGTAGAGATAATCCACTGATGACCTGAATACGACTATCACTGAATGCCAGGCGCGCGGCGGCGTTATAAGGGCTGCCACCTTGCAAATCGACGGCAATTAGCCAGGAGTCATGTTGATTCTTTGCCATGACATCCTGCATTTTATTGACTAAATTTTCGGCATTCTCACCTCGGTTAAACAGCAGCGGGGTAATATTCTGTGTTTCGCCATATACCATATTGACGGAATTGAGCATTGAAACCGCTAAGTCACCGTGAGCACAAAAAATGACGTTAACCATTATGTCTCCTGTTAGCCTGAATTTGGACAATACTCAGCCACACACGCAATCGCGTCATTTATAATGTTGTGGTGAGCTATTTGGGGAAATGCTTCCCCATATTTATAATTTATACTGTGAGTGCCAGGATCTCCTCGGCAGTTTCTTTGGTGGTTACCAAACTATTAATATATTTTCCTTTAATAGCGCCGATGATCCCGCTGATTTTTTCATGGGAGTGCGCAATCCCAATGGAATAACGCGCTTTTTTAATTTTGTCTAATTGAATGGTAATAGTTTTATCCGAAATATAAGTTTCTACCGGATTACCTTGTAAATCATAAAAGCGTGAGCAGATATCACCGGCAACCTGTCGGTCATTAAAGTGATCAATTACATCGCTGCCATAAAAGGCGCGCCAGGTAGAATTGCCAGAAATATTAGGTGAACCAATACCAAATATAGCGATATCCAGCCGCTGCCAATAATCTGCAATAGCCTGATAATGCTGAGACTGCACGATTCCATCACGAATAACACTCTCTTCCAGAATCGCCGGAAAATCGATCAGCAATGACTCACCTTTTAATTTCATCGCGGCGCTGTAGACCAGCGTATTCACATGAAAGCGGCTTTCCAATTTACCGGAAGGGCCACCGACCATTGGAATACAAGTTAATTGGCGCGATACCGGCGAGGTATCCATTTGCTCAACCAGTGTGGCAATAGCACTGCCCCAGGAGAAGCCCAGAATATCGCCATTTTCAATAATTCGGTTTAGCAGTGCGCTACACTGTTTTGCCATCAGGATCAGTTGTTGTTCTGGTGATTGGTCTTGCTCGGACGAAACGACAATTGCCTCGCGTAATTTAAAGCGCGATTTCAACTGCTGTTCCAACAACAAATTTTCGTTATAGTTGTAGTTGATTGAAATAGTGACAATGCCTTGTTCGCGCACTCTCTTAAGCATGCGGCTGATGCTGGTGCGATAGATTCCCAGCGCCCGCGCTATCTCAGCTTGCGTGAAATTTTGCTCGTAATACATTTGTGCAATTTTCACCATCAGGCGTAGATCATCGCTCTTTTCCATTTCAGCCTCTTGCACATTTGTGCAAATGTCATTAAGTTATCTATGACCTGATATAATCACTTTCTATTTTTTAAGTCAAAAGCACAAAATAACGCCCCTCTCTGAAATTGCACAATAATTCCCTAATACCATCGATGAAATTAATTTCTGATATCGCACAAGTGTGCAAATATCTTTAATTGTTTGATTTATATATATTAAATAGAAAAGTGATTTTTGTGTTCGACTACTTTATTCCGGACAAATTTTGGATTCTGATCACATTTTTATTTTGCGTGACATGATGGCTTTTGCACATATGTGCAAAATGGTGGTGCAACTGAACAACTCCCGGCCATATTTAGCCGAGAGTTGTCAGGGGAAGGGGCTTACTTCAGCAGTGGTTTGTAGTGATGGGGTTGGCGCATGGCGACCAAATCTTTACGGCGTACCACATTGGTTGGATAAGGGCTGCCCGCGAGAGAGCGGGTATCAATGGTTTGTGTGACTGTTTGTGTTTCTTGCCAAAGTAGCCGCTCATAGCGTGGGAAAGTAAAAGTTTCCGGCCCGAATATGCCGCTATATCCTCCGCGCTCGTTGCTGTCATCTATAGCATTGGCAAAGGCCAGATAAAGGTTATTTTCCCCGGCGCGGGTTCTGAATAAGTGCCAGTGCAACGGGTCGGCTCCGGTCGGAATCGGGTAACTTTGTACCACAGTGCTGCCCTGATGCGCGGCGGTAAAACCGGCAGGCAGGGCGGCGGAACAGGCGATAATATCGCATCCCATTAGGGCTAAAATGCGTGCTGATTCGGGCAATAATGCATCATGACCTAGCAACAATCCGATTCTACCGAGCACCGTATCAAATACACGCCAGTGCTCTCCCGCGCTGGCCCATTGTTGCTGTGCCTGAGAAAGATGTATTTGCCGGTAAGTGCCGATGACCCCCTCCGGGCCAAATAGCATCTGCGTGTTGTAATATTTATCCTGTTGTTTTTCCGCCATTCCCACTACCAGATAGACCCGCAATGTCATGGCGAGGCGGACCAGAGCCTGCACGGCGGGGCTATTTTTGGTTTGAGCATGAGCCGCACCTGCGAGATAACCCGTCAGGGCTGACTCTGGGAACACAATAAGCTCACTGCCTTGTTGTAAAACAGCTTCCTCTGTCATGGCGATTATCGTCGCCAGATTATCCTCCACCTGTGCAGTTGAGCAGAACTGCGCCACTGTGATGCGGCTCTGTTTACCTGGTGGTAAAGGTTGTTGCCCATAAAGACCAAAGAAATCCTGTGGGTTCCACAAAAAACTGTCGCTTAATAGCGAGTGATAATAGTCAGGGCGGCGTTGATCAAACACTAATTCGCCCAACACCCGGCGCTGACGGCTGCGGTTGATATCAATTTCGGCATAAGCAATCCCGTCGCCGTTATCTACCACCGCGGCGATGTTGCCATCGGGCTCAATGATGCAACTACCACCGCTAAATTGGACACCGCGCTCTAATCCCCAACGGTTGCTCTCCAGTAAATAACAGCCATTTTCCATCGCCCGGCTGATCCAGTATGGGGCCGGAGTGCGCTCCGCCAGCCAGTTACTGATATGACAAATTACGTCAACGCCATCCAGCGCTAACAAACGGGCGGTCTCAGGGAAATGAATATCCATACACACCAGCATGCCAATACGCCCCAGTGGTGTATCAAATACTTGATGCCCAACATCCCCTGCCGCAGCCCACTTGGGTTCTGAAATATAAGGGTGACTTTTACGATGACAGCCAATTACCCCCTGCGGCCCGATTAATACCGCACTGTTGTAATACAGCGCTGTTTGCGGGTCCACTTCGGGCATACCTAATACGATATAACACTGATAACGCTGAGCTAATTCAGTGAAGCGAGCGGTGCTCTCACCAGGAACCGTTTCGACCATCGGTGCAATTTCTTGTCTGTCAAACCAACAGTAGCCAGTGGTTGCCATTTCTGGCGTGGTAATCAGACGCGCACCTTTCTGTGCCGCTTGTTCTACCAATACCAGTAACTGACGTAGATTCGCTTCTTTAGCAAACATTAAGGGCTCAAACTGAATAGCGGCGGCAAGATAAGGGGCTATCGACATGATTATCCTCATAAATAATGAATACTATGTTCGGGGAACTCCAGGTGATTAATACTCAGTTCTTGCGGCTATTGGCTACCCCTGGGGTGGTCCAGGAGAAAATATCATTAGCCTGAATCAGCGCACATGAGATCTCTTCGACAGTGATGCGCTTGTCCATAGCTTGATGGCGCAGGATCTCGTAAGCCTGTTCTTCACCAATGCTGTGCATTCGCATCAGGATAGCTTTGGCTTCACTCACCTGGCGGATGCCCAGCACTTTTTTTTCCAGCCGCTCGATACGATCACTCATCTGCCGCTGCTGCTGAGCATGGTGTAAAGCAAATACCATGGCCGAGAGTAAACCAGAGGCGCGAATCGGGGTGGTTATCGTGGTGCCAGCACCCATGTTGAGAGCTTGATCAATAAACGTCGGGTTTTCATAGGCGATAACCGCAATCAGAGCGTGTTTGCCAGGGTCGAGCCACGACACATCTGGCTCTGGTTTATCTGACTGTAATGCATAGAAAATCAGGTCAGTATCGGCAGGTAGTTGCTCGGGGATCGGCCAGAAGGCCTGCACCTTAAACCCCATTCGGCGCAGATGATTGGTGAGTGTTTCGCCATCTTCGTCATCGGGATGTAGCACCACACAGCGGATCCCGCGGCTAAGTAATAGGGCTGTTGCACTGATTCTGTTGTCACTAGGTCGCATGTGGGTACCCCACTGTCGTGAGCTTCGTGACCCAATCGCCCTGAATCTGGTTAGTCATATAGGGGTCGGGTTCGACGATGCGGCGAGATTCCTGCACGATAGTAAATTGCCCACTTTCATTTGCCATACCAATGCGTGGATACAGCCCGGTATGTTGATTCAGTGGATCAATACGAATGCGGCCTTGCGGTGCATCGAATTGGCTGCCGCGCAGTGCCGCAGAAAGCGGGTAAATATGGTCACTGCCACACTCGGCCATCGCTTTGGCAAACAGATGTACCTGGCTGTAAGTGGCTTCCCAATTCATGTCGGTGGTGAGTTCCGGCCCGAATTGTTGATGAAATTGTTTGAGTGCCGCTTGATTGGCTTTGGTGTCGATGCTTTGGAAGTAGGGGGCTGAGCTGAAATGACCTTGTGCCATTTCTGCCCCCATAATGGCAATCTCAGTTTCTGATGTATTCAGGCTGCCAATAGGCATACGGCCCGGATCCAGCCCTGCGGCCTGATAAGCTTGATACAAGAAAGGGACAGTCTGCCCGACCACGGTACTGAAGATGAAATCCGGCTGTTTTTTGGTTATCTCTTCAATAATGGGCAGGAAAGCCTCATAAGGTGCATTCAGATCAAGATAGCGCTCGCCAATCACTGCACCATCATGGCGTTGCAGAATCAACTCCTGCATATTGCGGTTACATTCGTAGGGATAGATATAGCGCGAACCAATCAAATAGACTCGCGCGCCAAACTGGCCGGTCAGATAGTCTGCCAATTGCACGCAGTTCTGATTAGGAGCGGCTCCGCCATAGAAAATATTGTCAGAAAACTCAAAACCTTCATACAGTTGTGAATAGAACAGCAACCGCCGATATTTTTCTACCACCGGTGACATGGCTTTGCGACTACTGGAGGTGTAGCCGCCAAAAATCACATTAACCTCATGCTCGACGATCAACTTCTCGGCCAGCGCTCGGAACAATGCATCATCAGATTGTGGGTCAAAATGGATAGCATTCAACAACCTGCCGTTGATGCCGCCGTTTTGGTTAATTTCAGCAATGGCTTGCGTCGCCCCGCGCCATTGCGACAGTTCTTGAGCTGCTGTTACACCGCTGAAGGAGTACAGTAAGCCAATATTGACCGGGGTATCTGAACCCATATGCACCTGCTTACACTATTAAAAGGATGATTGTGCGAATGCTCATAACCCCCGGCGTATACCGGGGGAAGGGATTATTGCGCTAACAGTTCTTTATTCAGCATCGCGCCGACGGTGTATTTCGGGTCAACCATATTACCCAGCCGCACTTTGCCGCATTGACTCAGCAGCATGTAGGCATCCCATTGTTCAAAGCCAAAATCGGCCACCAACCAGTAAATCAAGTCACGATAAGCAATACGCGTCGCATCTTCTAATGGGCGGGCACTGCCGATACTCATGATGGTTTCTGCGTTTTCCATGCGCGGCCAAGAGAGTTGCCAGTTTTTAATCAGATCCACTTTGATGGTGGTGATTGAGGCAAACTCCACTGCGGTACCGCAAATCTCGCCATCCCCCTGACAGGCATGAGCATCACCAATAAACAGCCGGCCGCCGGGGGCACGAACTGGCAGATAGGTAATGCTGCCTGGCCCGATATCCGGTACATCCATATTCCCGCCGTGATTATCCGGCGTCAGAGAATTGATTGAGTCAATTTCAGGCGACACACTCAGGGTGCCGATATGTGGCTTATAGGGCAGGGTATGGCGCTCGCTCCAGTAGACCTTTTCACTATCGAGCTTAATCATGCGCACTTTTTCTGGCAGCGGATCATTGAGCATGGCGGTCAAATCTGTGCCGGTCAGCCCACCAAAATGCGGGATCATGGCGCAAATACCGTGCGGGTTCACACCACGCGGCAACATGGACTCGATATAGACCGCAATCACATCGCCTTTCTCGGCACCATTGACCATGATCGGGCCATTCTGTGGATTGAGAAAAGGCATTTTGAGCAGTTGGCTCGGAATATCTTGCTCCGAGCTAATCGCGCCTTCAAAAGCATCTCGTGTATCCACAATCACCCGGTCGCCCGGTTCAATGGTCAATACTGGCGTCGAGTAGGGGCCAATGGTGTAGTGAAACTCTTTTTGCATCTCTTCTGTCAAATGATGGGTCACCGGTTTACGTCCTGCACCGACACCACGCTTGACCATGATTGATTCTTCCAGCCATTTCATTAGCAATTCTCCACGTAATAAGGGCACCCGGTTACAAAGCCAGATGGCGACGCATTAAAAGATCATCAGAAAGTTGTTGTTGTGAAAGAGTTTCCACTACCTGGCCTTTATCCATCACCGCACAACGCTGTGCGGCCCGCTGGATCATGGCGATATCCTGTTCAACCAGAATCACCGCGACATGAAGTTCGCGAGCAATACGCACCAAGGTATCGGCAATAATATTGACGATAGAGGGTTGAACACCTTCAGAAGGTTCATCCAGTAGTAATACTTTTGGCGAGCCAACCAAGGCTCTGGCGATAGCCAACTGTTGCTGTTCGCCGCCACTCATGGTGCCGGCTTTTTGTTTGAGTCTTTGACGCAAGATCGGGAAGTAATCCAGTACTCGCTCCAGTAAGTCTTTGGCAAACTCCCGGTGTTCGCGAACAAATTGCATCCCAACTTGCAGGTTCTCCGCCACTGTCAAGCCAGCGAATACCTCTCGTCCTTGTGGGACGTAACCAATCCCCAGTCGGGCGCGGCGCTGCGGGGAGGCTTGGGTGATATCAATTTCGCCCAACAAAATATGGCCTTGTTTCGCCGGAACTGCGCCAATCAAGGTACGCATTAAGGTGGTTTTCCCCACCCCATTGCGGCCAATCAACCCCAATACTTCTGCCGCGTGCAGTTGCAGAGTGACGCCATTAAGCACTTGTCCACCGCCATATCCCCCGGTTAGCCCTTCTATTTGTAAAACCACGTTATTCATACTGCTTTCCCCAAATAGATATCTGCTACATCCTCACGCGCCAGCACCTCGGCGGCATTACCGTCGGCAAAAACTTGCCCGCCGTGGAGGACAGTGACCTGCGAGGCAATCTGTCGCACGAATGTCATGTCGTGTTCCACCACCATCAATGTCAGACCATCAGCTTGCATCTGCTTGATAAGCTCACCGGTGAGATAAGTTTCATCGATAGATAAGCCTGCTACCGGTTCATCGAGCATTAACAGCGTGGGTTGCAGCGACACTGCCATAGCAATTTCCAGCCACTGTTTCTTGCCGTGGGATAAGTTTCCTGCCAACTGGTGGTATTCGGCGCTGAGCTTAAAACGCTCTAATAGTTCATCGACGCTGACGGCTTGCGAGCTAACCTCTGAGCGTAAATGACTGAGTGACAACTGCAAATGCTGCTCGACGGTCAGTTCAGGGAAAATGCCGGGAATCTGAAACTTAATACTCATGCCCATGCGGATACGTTGGAAGGGGGCTAAAGTATTCAGCCGCCGATTGAAGAAGCGGATATCCCCCTCGCTTGGCGCATGTTCGCCAGTCAGTAATTTGAAAAAGGTACTTTTACCCGCACCGTTCGGGCCAATGACGCAACGCACTTCACCGCGACGGATTTGCAAATCAACTTGATTGATAACCTGAATACCGCCAAAGCGCTTGCTCAGCCCACGGGTTTCGAGGATCAGATCTTGAGCTGTCTGATTCATAGCGATTCCCCTTTTTTCGACCAGCGAGTGATTCTTTCTGCCAGCCAAGGCAATAAGCCATTCGGGGCGGCTAGTACCACGAACAACAAAATAGCGCCGAGCAGGATCATGGCGTATTCGCTGCCATAGATAGCCAACCATTGTGATAACCACACCAGCAGGGCGGTGATGACCAGGGTACCAAAGATATTTTTACGCCCGGCAGTCGCCACCCAGATAACCGGCATGGCGGCGGCGGTCAGTCCCATGGAGGACGGCGTGATATATGAACCCCACAAGGTATACAGCGCACCGGACAAACCGGAGAGCACACCGCCGAGCACGAACACCAGCAATTGGTAGCGGCGAATATCAATACCGAGCATCTCTGCCCGACGCGGATTCTCACGAATAGAGGCCAGCGTCAGGCCAAAATTTGAGCGCAATAGCCGCCGAACAGCCCAGTAAACTCCCGCGAGTAACAGGATAATCAGGTAATAAAAGGCATTACCTTCCAGAGTCAGTAATTCGCCGCCGAACCATGGTAAGGAGAGCGGTGGCATACCTGACATGCCATTAAACCCATTCAGTCGCGCGCTGCCGATTGCCCATTGTGGGCCAGCGGTCTGCGACATAAAGGTTTCCAATACCAGAGTGAAAGACAAGGTAACAATGCCGATAAAAATGCCGGTCACTCCGCCGTAAAACATCAGATAACCCAGCGCAGCCGCGACAGTTGCCGCCACCAGCAGTGCCATAATCAAGCCCGACCAGGTGGAGAGTACCCCGTCGCCGAAATTCAGCGTCATCACGCCGTAGGTATAACCGGCAAGGCCAAAGAACGCGGTCTGCCCGAAAGATAAAATGCCACCATGCCCCCACATTGCTGCTAATCCGATGGCACAGAAGGTCCACAGCAGGAAGTAGGAAAAGTCGCCGATCATCGCGCTATCGACCACCAATGGCAGCGCGAGTGCGCCCACCAGAATGAGCAATGCGGCCAGCCGAGTCGTCGATGGCGTGCGCTGTTTTGCCGCCGATAAATTAAGAGAAGTCGTTGTCACATGCAGCTCCTAGCGGTTACGGGTAAACAGACTGCCAACACCGTTTGGCAATAGGCGGATAACCAATACGGCGGTGACCAGTAAGCCAATTTGCCCGGCCAACTGCCCATACCAGGAATTCAGCCCGGTTTGTATTGCGCCTAATGCAATCGCTGCAGGAATGGTGCCAACAAGGACATTTGCGCCACCAACGACCACCGAAACAAAAGCCTGAACAATAAAACTGCTGCCCATGGTAGGAACGGCGGTTAGGGTCGGGGCATAAATGGCCCCGGCTAATCCCGCCAGTCCTGCACCCAACGCGAATGTCAGGGTATAAATACGATCAGTTTCCAAGCCCAAACAGGAGGCCATGCGGGCATTTTGAATGGTAGCTCTGGCGCAGACGCCGTAATTGGTGTGGAAAAACAGCCAATAGAGCACCATCAAGATGGCAATGGCGAAGAAGGGCAGTAATGCACGGTAGGTGGCAAAAGAGTATTCGCCGAGGGTGAAAGAGCCGAAAGGCGTGGACAGCCCTTCCAGTGACGGGCCAGCGATCAGCAACATACTTTGTTGCACAATCAAACTGATAGCCCAGGTCGCCACCACCGAATCATATAAGCGACCATAGAGATGGCGGACGACCAGTCGCTCGACGACGCCGCCGAAGAATGCCGCCGCCAGGCTACCGGCCAGCATGGCGAAGGGGAGTGGCAGGCCAGCTTTATTCATTAAAATGGTGACATAAGCGCCACACATAATGAATTCGCCGTGCGCCAGATTGATAACCCCCATCATGCCAAAAATAACCGCCAGCCCTAGTGCTGCCAGCACCAGATAGGCGAAGTTATCGCCAAACTGATAAATCACCGAATAGAGAAAGGATAGCGTTAACATCGTTTGGCAATCCCTGGTGTCCTGATTGACACAATTGAAAATGGATAACACAGGGAAGCCCGCTCAAGCGGAGACTTCCCTATAAAATAGACTGGTTTAGGCCTTTTTCGGCGGAGATGATGGCGTGTATTGGTTGTTGTCCGGTTTTACCGGCAAGTTACAACCGGCTTCACCCAACCAATACGGTTTGATATCGGCCCACACTTTCGGGATCTCGATCGAGTGGTCGTCCTTCACATGAGCCAGATAGATGGTATGACTCAAATGATGGCTTTTCGGATCGATACAGACTTTCCCTGAAGGGCCGTCAGTGCAGATATCGCCGCTTTCCAGTGATTTACGCACAGCATCCATATCGGTGCTGCCCGCTTTTTCTACCGCGGCTTTGTACAGATAAACCGCGTCATAGGCATTGGCCGCTTCCTGATTGATGTAAGGCTCATTCGGGAATTTGGCGTGGAAACGCTGTTTGAAATCATTACTGGCAGGGCTATCTACTTCTTCAATGTAGTTAGCGGTGATATACATATCTTTCAGCGCCGGAGCTTTAAAGCGCTTGTGCTCATAAGCCTGGCCGACGTTAACGGAGCTACCCATTGGCAAATTCAGTTTTGCCGCAGCTTGCTGCTCGTAATAGGAGGATTGGTTGGCTCCGACCAACAAAGTCATGACGAAATCAGGTTTGGCTTTCTGGATATTTTGAATGGTTTGGCCAAATTGCGAGACACTTAGCGGGATAAACTCCTCACCGACCATAGTGCCGCCATTTTCTTCCACAATTTTGCGTACCCACTCGGCTGAGATTTGACCGAAATTATAGTCAGCGGCAATGGTATAAACTTTTTTGCCGTACTTCTCCATCATCCACGGGATCAAGGTTGAGAACTGCTGTTCAGGCACTGCACCGGTGACGAAAACATTGGAGTCACACACGCCGCCTTCATACTGATTGTTATACCAATAGAGCTGTTTTTCGCGATCCATTATCGGGCGGATAGCTTCGCGTGAGGCACTGGAAAACGCCCCGAAGATCACATCCACTTTGTCATTTTTAATTAAGCGACGAGCCATTTGTTGGAAGCGGGTGTTATCGGATTGCGTATCGTATTTGACCAACTCGATTGGGCGTCCGAGTATGCCACCTTTGGCATTAATCTCTTCTACAGCAAGTTCTGTGGCATGAATTTTGGGGATCACCGGTAAGGCAAAGTTACCGGATGCATCTTCCAACAAACCTATTTTTACCGGTTTTTCTGCCGCCATCGTCATTCCTGAGTAGGTCATGGCAAATGCCGCGGCCAGCGCGATGGAGAGAGTGGTGTGATGACACTTAATTTTGGACCATTTTATTCCTGACATAAGTACCCCTGGCATTGGTTAAAAAAGTGAGTCTGAAAAAAAGCCAAAAAAAAAGCCCGGCAAAGTCAGATGACATTGCGAGGGCTCTATTGCCATAACCACAAGCCGACAACGTTGGCGTTCTTGCGGAGAAGTCAGGGTCACTATAAAAAGCATTTAGAGTTATTGTCAACGAAGAATTTTCAATAAAAATCAAATAGTAGAATTGAAACTCGTTGCACTAAATCAGGGCTTTCGGTTGCACGAAAATGGCCCATTCATCCGCAAGCGCTAACTGCGGGTGAAGAAGCGTAATGCGGTGAAATTATCAAGGATGGGGGTGTGGAATAGGGGGGGAGGTTAATAAATTGCACCAGTGGAGTGCTTAAAAAATATTCAAATATTTATCTGCTTTTTACCTGTTACCTGTTACCTGTAATCGATCCGACCTCGGCAAAATTACCGAGGTCGGATTGCGATATTAGCCGCAGCGGTTACATTTTGATGCTTGGATCTGTTGGAAGAAATCGTTGCCTTTATCATCTACCAGAATAAAGGCTGGGAAATCTTCGACTTCAATTTTCCAGATGGCTTCCATACCCAGCTCAGGGTACTCCACACATTCCAAACTCTTGATACTGTTTTGCGCCAGGACGGCTGCGGGGCCGCCAATGCTGCCCAGATAGAAACCGCCGTGCTTGTGGCAAGCATCGGTGACTTGCTGGCTGCGGTTGCCTTTTGCCAACATGATCATGCTGCCGCCGTGGGATTGCAGCAGATCAACATAGGAATCCATGCGCCCTGCGGTGGTGGGGCCAAGTGAACCAGAAGCATAACCTTCCGGGGTTTTCGCTGGCCCCGCGTAGTAGATCGGATGATCTTTAATGTACTGCGGTAAACCTTCGCCGTTATCCAGCCGCTCTTTCAATTTGGCATGAGCAATATCACGGCCAACAATAATAGTGCCGGTCAGCGACAGGCGGGTTGATACCGGATACTGCGACAGCTCTTTTAAGATATCGGCCATCGGGCGGTTAAGATCGATTTTAACCACTTTGCCTTCGGTGCTATGGCGCAGGTGCTCAGGGATATATTTTCCTGGGTTTTGCTCCAATTTCTCCAGCCAGATACCTTTGCGGTTAATTTTACCTTTGATATTCCGGTCAGCAGAGCAGGAAACCCCCATGCCAACAGGACAGGAGGCTCCGTGACGCGGCAAACGCACCACCCGCACATCATGAGCAAAGTATTTACCGCCAAATTGCGCGCCCAGACCTAAATCCTGTGCGGCTTCCAGCAGTTCTTGCTCCAGTTGGATATCACGGAAAGCTTGCCCGTGCTCATTGCCTTCGGTTGGCAGACCATCGTAATACTTGGTGGAGGCCAGCTTAACGGTTTTGAGCGTGCTTTCAGCCGAGGTGCCGCCAATAACAAAGGCGATATGGTACGGCGGGCAGGCCGCTGTCCCCAAGGTACGCATTTTCTCAACCAGATAGTCTTTCAGCTTACCCGGAGAGAGCAGAGCCTTGGTTTCTTGATACAGATAGGTTTTGTTGGCTGAGCCGCCACCTTTGGTGACGAATAAGAATTTATAATCTTCACCCTCAGTGCTGTACAGGTCGATTTGCGCTGGCAGGTTAGTGCCGGTATTCACTTCTTGGTACATATCCAGCGCCGCGTTTTGTGAGTAGCGCAGATTGTCTTCAATGAAAGTGTTATACACACCGCGTGACAGGGCTTCGGCATCATTGCCGCCAGTCCAGACGCGCTGGCCTTTTTTACCCACGATAATAGCGGTGCCGGTATCCTGACAGGTTGGTAAAATCCCTTTGGCTGAGATTTCAGAATTGCGTAGGAATTGCAGGGCAACATACTTATCATTTTCGCTGGCTTCCGGGTCATCCAAAATGGCAGCAACTTGTTTTTGGTGAGCGGGGCGGAGCAGGAATGAGGCATCGTGGAAAGCATGTTGGGCAAGGAGGGTCAGGGCTTCAGGTTCGACTTTTAGAATGTCGTGACCTTCAAACTGTGCGACCGAAACATGATTATTACTGACAAGGTAATACTCAGTATCGTCTTCCTTTAACGGGAAGGGATCCTGATAGTGGAACGGTTTGTTTGACATATTTTTCTCACATTCAACATCAGTTAGCGAAAATGTTCGATAACAGAAACAATCGTTAGCAATCGATAGAAGAACCAAGCCGATATTTTTTAGTATGACTTTAACAAGAATTTTACTATAGATTGTCGGTGCGAGGCGATGGCTCCACCCTCTTTATAAAGGGTGGATCTCATTTTCCGCACTTATCGATGGTACCGGCAGGATGATGGTGGGACACTGGCCGACCGCCAGTATATAACACTGCAATAACCAGGCTTTTTATCGCTAAATTCTGCACGTCGCGCCATCACATGACGCTACTCAGCGCCTCAGCGATGTGCTTAAACTTCTCAAAGCGCGCTCTTAACATTGAGTACTTTTCCGCATTGGGCAGCAGGCGGGTGATGGGGGGCGGGCTGGCGGCTATCGCTTGCTCAAAGCCGCTGTAATAGCCACTTCCTACCGCAGCACACAGAGCCGCAGCCCGACAGCCAGATTGCTGAATATCGACAATTTCCAATGGCAAATTACTGGCATCACAAAATATTTGCATCCAGATGGCAGAATGCGTTGGACCGCCAGTGAAACGAATGCAGTCAGTGTTGTCGCCCAGCGCCAGAATTTTGTCCTGATGTAACAGATGCGAAAAGACAATTCCCTGATAAATCGCGTAAACAATATCCTGAGTCGTGTGGTGTCCGCTGAGTCCTAACAGGCCGCCGCTGAGATTGGCACTGTGATTGGAGCCGTATAGCCATGGGAAGAAGAGAATATCTTCCGACTTTTCATAACCGAGTGCCGCCCACTGATTAAGTGTTTGATAGCTATCGGGTAAGTTCGGCAAGAATTGTTGCACAAACCAGGCCAGATTACTGGCGGAGGTAGGGCTGCCTTCGTGAACAAAATAGGTGCCTGGGATGCAATATTTTCCCCACACATAGGGGTAGTCTGAGGGCTGTACACCCTCGAACACTCGGGTGGCAATTGACCAGGTTCCGGCCACGGCACTGAGCTGGTGGCTGTCATGCAAACCGGAGGTTAAGGCCGCGCCGACCACATCAAACATGCCGCCGAATACCGGCGTGCCACGTTTTAAACCGCTGGCCTGTGCTGCTTGTTGACTGATATAACCGGCTAATTCTGCTGAACCAATAATAGGGGCCGTTTTCTCAGCGACTTCTTCAATACCGAATATCTTCATCAGTTGTGGGTCAAAGTTACCGCTGTACTGATTATAAAGATTGCTGCCAGAGATATTAGTTTCTTCGGTAG
>NZ_JBLWEX010000270.1:0-26157 GCF_048323875.1 Yersinia sp. LJYL362 | reverse complement strand
GGGTAACCGGCATCCAGCCGTATCAGTTTGCCGGTGTAATCGGTGCTGGTTTCAGCGGTGATAAAGCCGCGCCCGCAGGCGTTCAGCTCCAACACCAGATTGGCATCAACCAGCGGCACCGCATCGCCGGACAGCATCAACCTGCGAATAGATTTCATGAGGTTGGCCCCAGTGCATCATTGACCGGTTTCAACACTTTGCGCTCAAACCAGCTTAATTTCTCTGCATCCTCGCTCGCTTCACTGCCGCCGGTACCGTCTGCGGTCTGCTTTTTGGCGACAGTTTTGCCCCCGGCACGGGCCTCGCGTTTCTCTGACACGCTCAAAAACTCTTTGAGGGTAAAGGTCACCAGCCACGCCATTTTGCCATCTTGTTTCGGTGCATCAATCGCGCCGGTAAAAGTGGCCAGCCGAAAATTAATCGCCTGCGCCACCTGATTAGCCACACGGTATTTTTTCAGTGCGCCGCCTGCGTCTTTGGTTTCAGCCAGTGCAAAAAGTCGGGTTAACACCTCCGGGGTGCTGAATGGCACCATCCCTGATATCCGCAGCTCTTTGGCCTTAATGCCCTGCTCTGCCGTGGCGGTACTGGATGTTTGGCCGGATTGGTCTTTTTCCTGAAATTGCATGGTAGGGGTCACTGTCAGCCCCTTTAACGGGATGGCTTCACCGTCCAGTGCCAGCATGACTATCTGTGTCATTTATCATCGCCTCCAGCGGGGTTAAATCCTCTCCGGCGAACAAGGTGGCCAGAGTAAAAACAGCATCCTGCTGCGGTACATTCTTTTTCATCTCACTGGCCAGCGTGGCCGCGCTGCCGCTGGCGGTAAATACCCACGCCTGCGCACGGCCTGCCAGTAAACCATTTAACGCACTTTCCACACTGGCCAGTGCCGCCGCCTTGGCGCTGGCAAAACCGGACAATGCCGACGCCAGTCCCGCCAAATTAGCCCCCGCCCCTGCGGCATCTTTAGCTTGTGCAATACGTTGGGCATTGATGGCCATGCGGCTGGTTGCGGTGGATAACGACTGCGGCAGCGGTAAGCCGTTTCCGGCACTGGCCGGTAACTGCATTTTGGTGGTGGCTAGTGTGGCCGCAGTGCTGGCCATGCGGGTCACTTGCGAAAATACCGGCAACGGCAGTACCGCAGAAAATTGTTTGAGCGCATGCATAAAGGTGGGATGGTCAGCAGCACACACCATAAACACCACCACCGACTGCTGGCCACTGCTGCCTGCCAGTTTTCCCGCCAGATGATCCACCGCGTTCTGCGGACTCAGATAACTACCCGATTCCTCACTGCGGCCCACGCCATAAACCCACGGATGCACCGGCAGCATGGCGCAATTGACTGCGGCCATATTGCCGGGAATGGATAAGGCTGCTTTACGCCACATCAGGCAGCTCCGGCCAAATAACATCAGGTGCAGTTGTTACATCTAATTGCTTGAGCGCAATAACGTATTTTTTCAGTTTGATAAGACGTGCGGTGCTTTCATCATCAATAATTCCCAGCATCAGGTCAGTTTGCAGCGCGGTAAGCTCATCCTGAACTAACCAGATTTTGTAGTTACGTTCCCTTTCCGCTTCTGCCACCTGCATTTCTTGCAACCAAACCAGATTTACGACGATAGCATCATGGGTTTTATTGAACTGCCAAGCCTCGATAAAACTCTGGTCTGGCAGGTCTTCACGCAAGATTTTCAACCAAGGCCCATCATGGGTAAATGCATCTAAATACTTTTGCGTAGCGAAATTGACCACTGTCATTCCGCGCCCACTTGCATTTTCAAACACAACAACATAAATATTGTCGTATGCGTCGTTGTCTGGTTGCTCTTGATTAATTAAGTGTTCCATTTTTTCACTCCTTACGGGCCAACGACGATGACATAAAATTCAGGCCAATCTATCCAGTTGTAGCTGGTGCCGCCGTCATTGGCATTCTGGATGCTGAATGAATTAGGCGTTCTATTCCAAATATTCGCGGAGTGAGCACTTAATGCACCATTTTGCGTGCCGCCATTAACCCCAACCGTTACGGCATACGCGCCGTTCGACGTTGACATAACAAAGTTATAGCCGCCAACGTTGGTACGGTTTATCGCCGCAAAACCGAATGAGCTGATGATTGCGCCGTTTCCTTGCACCGCCGCCCAAGCCCTTACCCCCCTATTTGAAAGGTAGGTTGATAAGTAGCCACCCCATACAGTACCGTAAACATTGCCGTCAGCAGCTAACCATGCAGCTGTATTGCCAGCATAAACAGTACCTTCCGCTATCACTCCTGAGCCTTTTAAATTCCCCGTAGCACTCAGTGACCTAGGGATTAATACATCACCCGTGGTTCTATTGATAAAGAGAGTCACCCCCAATGCATCAGTCACTACACGGAAGTTACCGCCTGAATCAATATCAATAAAAGCGGCTTTGGCATCGGCCTTATCATATAAATCAATTTGCCCGCCCTCAGCACTGTTCGGCATCGGGTGGACTTCAAGATTCTTTACGCCAAGGTTGCCGGGTAACTGAATATTGGTGTCTTGGCTGCTAATTGCCCCGATGTTTTGCCGAAATAACGCCACGTTGGGAATATCTGCACCGTTGCGATCTTTGGCTAACCGGGCGCTGGCGTTTTCCATCGTAATCTTGACCGCTTTCAGGGTTGCCGCCAGTGCTTCACTCTCGCTATCAACTGCGCTGCTTAACTGGGTAAACCCTTTCGCGGTCAGTGTGGCATCCGGATGATTGCGCGATTTCTCATGCTCTTTGAGGGCGGCGTTAATATCAGCAATGGCTTTATCAAACGGATTGGCTTCGCGTTTATCGTCTTCCCCGCTGGCGGTGATTAATGCCAGTGAGGCAATATAATGAGTAAAACCGTTGGCATCGGTGTAGTCGCCAAAATCCCCGGCGCTGTGCTTCACGCCAAGCTGAATAATCGGCGCAAATTCACTTAACACGCTGCCCTGATAACTGACATCGGCATAAACCACATTACCGGCGGCGGCTTCCAGTAACACATCATCAGCCAGCAACGCACGAATACCGCCAACATAAGCCAGCCCGGCTTTCACCCGGTATTTATCGCCGTCTTTGCTCACTGAAAAACCGTCAGCGAAAAAGGCGGCGTGGCCGTAATAATCCAGATTGGCCAGACGGCTTACCTCATCAATGCCACGCAGCCGGGCGCTAAAATCAATTTGCCATGTTTGCGCCGATAAGGTGATCTGGCTGGCCTCTGCCGCCCCGGCAAATTCCATTAAAAAGGTGCGGGTGATGTTATTACCCTGCACCCCATTGGCGGTGGCAATTTTCTGCTGTGCCGGGGTATGCACAATCATGCACAGGGTATTACTGGCAGTATCCACCAAGCCAATCCAGTTAAAAGTAAAATCACCCACACGGGTATCCAGCACCACCGAATAGGCCACCGCTGAATCATTAATCAGGCCGTACTGCGCCACCACATCCCGATGCACAATCTGACCATCAGCCGGAATACCCTCATCGGGGTTAATGTCGGCGGTATGATCAAGCCCAGGTACATGGGCAAAAATGATGGTATCCGGGCGAGCCGGTAAGTTATTTAACACCTGTCCCGCTTGCCAGTGTTCAAATGCGCGGGTAATGACCGTTGCCATAGTAAATATCCTTATTTCAATTTCGCCGCATAGACTTCATGCGAATGCTGTAATTGGGTGGGCGTCACTGCCGCCGTGCCTTTGATGGTGCCGGGCGCGATGATTAATTTTGCAAGGTGGTAGCCATATTCATTGCTGAACTCCCCGCCGTGCATCGTCACCGTTCTGGCGTTAACCACTTGGAAAATATAACGGCGGCAGGTGCGGCCATACTGGCGAATAAGCGCCATCATTAAGGTATTATTTTCCGCTATCTGGTTATCATTCACCCGGATAACAATAACGTCCCAGTCGTAGCCCGGCTGGCGCTCCAGTTGGGTTATCACCCCGATATCCAAGCGCTTAAAGATGGCACTGAATCCCGCTATCGAACCGGCGTCAGCGGCGTTAATAAAGGCGTATTGCACCCGTTTGCGGTACAGGCTCAACGGCTCACCATTAAAGCGGCTGATATCACGCTGATAAGCCAGAACATTAAGCAGCGGCACCGCGCAGGTAGCGGCATCCAACTGGTTAAGCGGCCATATCAGCCAGCCATGCACCCACTGCCACCATGCGCGGCACACCCGCAGTAACTTGTTTGATTCGCCTTTATCCATCCATGACGGCAGGCGCAGGCTTGTTAATCGGCTAATGAAATCAGGCATTTTCAATCACCACCGTTAAGCTGTTCAGACGCGGGACACTCAGATCACTGACAATATCGCTCAGTGAAAAACTCAGTGACTCAATCAGCGGAAACGTCTTGTGCAGCTCCCGCCCCAGATTGGAAAATGAGAAGCGGGAATAGGGCCACGTTTTCAGCACCTTGTAATTGCTGTTCTGACGAAAGGCGCAGCGGATCAGGTTTTCACCACCACTTTCCAGCTTGGCCAACTCATCAGCGGTTAAATTTTGTTTATTGCTGACATACAGCGTCACCACTAAATCATGCTGGCTTTCCGGCAACGGCATACACTGCATATCATCGCCATGGCCATGGTGGCCCTGATTGGTGATATGGTCGTTGACCGCATCAATAAACGGCTGGGAAATCTCGCCACTGTCCAACAACAGATAAGCGTTGGCGGTACCCGGCCCGCGCGGGGCATCGTGCAGAAAATAAATTCGGTCAATGGATAATCCCACCACCCCGGCTATCATGCTGCGGTACACCGCATCGGTGTGATAGTTGCCTACCAGATTGAACTGATTGCGACATCGGTCGCGAAAATCATCATCTGACTCTTTATCAGCACCCGGTACGGTTAACCAATCGCCCTCGCTTTGTGCCCGTTCTATGCCCGGCACCGCCTGCGGCAAGATACGGTAGTAACCGGGGGCCAGATTAAACGCCCCGCCCACCTCAGCCGCATTTACCGCGACCAACCCACTGACGCTACCGGCAGCAATGGCGGTTTCACTGCTTACCACCACGCTGTAAATTTTGCCGTTAATGCGTTCGGTCTGAACCATCGTCCCCACTGGGATAACCACATCTTGTTGAATATCAGCTTTATAGAAGCGGATCATGCCTTGGGCTGCGGTGGCCGGTTTACGGCTGGCATTGACGCCCCAGCCAAACACATCCAAAAAAGTGCCGCTGGCAGTGGCCAGATACATATTGGCCAGCACGGTATTGATTAACACTTCGTTGAGCCATAGCACCGGGCGAGTGACAATGGTTTTTATCAGCCGCCAGAACGGCGACATATCGGAGGTATTGGTGATTAACCCCTCCTCTTCTACCAGTGCGTCAAACTTTTGCCGAATGTCTGTTTCCGTAGTCGGCATCCCGCTATCTTGTAATACCTGCTCATAATCTATTTCAGGTTTATTACTCATAATCCGCACTTACCGTAATCGGGCCGAAATCGTAGGTATCAGCCGTTACCCATAGCCGTGTGGCCGTTTCTTCATTCACCACCACCGTGCCGGGAATAATGCGTTCATCATCTTCAATTAAAATAATCAACTGGGTGATCACATCGGCGCGTAATGTCGGGCTGCGTTCGGCAATTAATTGGGTAGTTAAGCCACTTTCAACAATAGCGTGAATACAGTCTTGGCCAATGCTAATGCGGTTATTACACAGTGTTGGCTCATTACCGGTATTTAATACAAAGTCACCGTCTTTTATCAGCAGGTCGATATACATTAATTCCGTCATTAATTTAATTCCTGCCATTCCATTAAATCACCCGGCGTCATGCCACCCTGCATATTAATATGGACATTCTCAATGCGTTTGCTGTTATCACTCACGGATTTAGAGTTATTACTGATTTCTTTATTAATCCCGCCTTTATCAATATTGCGCATCTGGCCACCGGTTAATAAACCATTGGCAGAATTGATTGGGCTACTTTGCGGGGTAGCAATACTTTGTGCCTCAATGCTGACACCGGGAATAATATTCAGCTTATCGATGATCCAATTATACGTTTCGGCAAAGGTACTTTTCAGCCAGTCCCATAAGCCACTAAACACATTACCGATGCTATCAGCCATGGCACTGAACCCGGCCAGTGGTGATAAACCGGTGATAGCCGCTACCAGCCATTGCCAGCCAGACACAATGCGCTGCCATACCCCACTGAACACCTCTCCAACAGAGGTCACCACCTCAGACAACCACTGGAATGCGGCCGTATCTGCAATGGCGGCTTTAATCTCATCCCAGTACTTAATCAGGTAGTAGATACCCGCTGCCAGTGCGGCAATGGCCACAATCACCAACAACACTGGCCATGTCAGGAAGCTAAAGGAGATCCCCGCCGAGATGGCCGCGATGCGTAGCGCCAGTAAGACACCGCGCATAATACGCATGGTGGCATTGGCGGCAATAATCGCTTTGTTATACAACCAGATGGCGGCAGTGTGGATTTGGGTCACCGCACACAATGCACCCCACAGCAGTTTTAACCCCATCCAGATAAACATGCTGATCCCCATCACCATATTGGCGATGGCACCGGCAGCGGCAAAACTCAGCAGCGCCAGCATGGCATAACCGATCAGCCGGGCGATATTGGGAAATAGCTGCATCCAGCGGGCGAACTTCTCCCCGATAGCCGATACCCGATTCATGATCGGATACAGCACTGGTAACAGGGTTAAGCCCAAAATCACCCGCATCCCTGTCCAGATGGCCATCAGCCGTTCCCATGGGTCAGCCATTTTCTTGGCCATCTCACCGGCCCGTTTCATGCCGTCATTACTGCCCAACTCACCGATATTACGTTTCAGCAAATCGACATTGCCGTAGAGCTGTTTAATGACATTGGCACCGTCCCCAAAGGCTTTATCCAGCTCGGCCTGCGCCTTTAAATTGCCCTCGATGGTTTTTCCGTAACGCCCCTGCAATTTCTCCAGCATTTGCGGCATGGTCAGCATCTGGCCGGAAGCATCCACAAAACTTAGCCCCAGCGTTTTAGCCCCGGCAGCGGCCCCTTTCATGTAGGTTTCATAACTGCCGCTGGCCTCAGTTCCCAAGGTTTTTTGCAACTGGCCCAACACAGCAAATTGCTCATCCATGCCCACGCCGTAATTAGCGCCAACCCCTTTGGAACCCTCCATTAAGTCAGCCATGGTCTGCATATTGACGCCAAATGCCTGCGCCATGTATGCCGTTTTACCGGCCACCTCTTCGGCAAATTTCACTTTACCAATGCGGTCGGCGTAGCTGTCAAACTGGTTATACATTTGCCCCATGTAGGCGGCGGCTTCGCTGCCGGTGGTTTTCATGCCTGCGGCCAGCACATTGGTGGCCAGGGTAAAACGAGGCAAATCACGATCAGACAGCGTACCAATAGTACTGCGCACATCGGCACTGGAGCGCACCACATCCACCGCGCTGCGCCCATACTGCATACTGAATTTCAGTGCGTCGGTGCTCATCTTTTGCAAGGCGCTGTCACTCACCCCCTTGGCGCTGGCTTCATTAAGCGCCCCGGCAAAATCCGCCGCTGGCCCCAGTGCGCCTTTAATGCCCTGCACTACACCAAACAGGGCCGCACCGCCCACCGCAATTTTACCGAAAGCCGCTTGTGAGTGATCCGCGAACCCTTTAACGGTGGACTGCACCTGCTTTAACGGGCGCGTGATTTTATCAATCATGCTTAAAGTAAAATCGAGGTGTTTCATTAGTCGCCTTTAAATGCCAAGCCAATTCCATTGGCTATAGAAATACGGGTGTTATCCCAATAACGGTTATCCAACCAAACGGCACGGGCTAAATTTTCTATATCGTCATTTTCATGCGGCAGATAATGGCGGCGTAGAATAAGAAATTGTTCAATTGAATTACTTTCAATGGCCCGTAACCGTTGGGTTAGTTTTTTACTTCAATTTCCAATTTCGGCGCATAGACTTGGTTCACTTGGTCAACCAATTGCAAAGCCGCACCCGGTGTTTTTAAAATTTCGTCCAAGGCTTCTTTGGTTTCTTTACTGATAATACGGCGCAGATATTTAAATGCCGGGGCAATTTTATTATCCATTGCCATATCATTAATTAAACCGTTATAAGCGGTGGTGTTTGGTTCAAAAATAAGTTCAACGCTACCCACTGCTAATACAATTTTATGTTTATCGGCCATGTTATTTATTTCCTTGTCTCAGATATATTTCGTTAATGAGTTGGTTGTGTCGCGCCGCGCATAAGGTATAAATACTGCGATAGGCGCGTAAGGCATTATCAAAATCATTACCGGTCGTACCGGTTAATCGAGGTAATACGGTGCTGCATTTAGTGAGCTGATTTTCCTGATAAGGTACGTTCGGCGGCATCACTACTTTCGTTGAACAACCGGACATATTCATCAGTAGCACACACATTAGTAAACACCGGCTTAATAATTTCTGTGTGAATAACCGGCTGGTACTTATCACCCTGCTGGCGCAACGCTTCCAGCTTATCTTCCAGTTGCCGGGCTGAATCACTGGCTATGCCCTCCGAAATTGTCCGGCCCTGTTCTGCCGCTGTGTTGGCGGCACGGGTAATACTCAGTTCCAGACGGTCATGCTGTAAATCATTGAGATACCACCCAGCCACAAATGCCGCCACTATCAGCGCCAGTATCTTGGCCATCAGCGCACCCCGTTATGCTCAAGGCTAAAGTGGTTACCATCAGGATTAGTTTTGAAACGTCCGCCCCATGTCCCGCCCAACGATTCCCAATATTCGCCCAAAGGTAAAAACGCCTCACTTTTGGTCTGATACACCCCGTTGATAAACAGATTAAAATCCACTGCCAGCCGCGAGGTATGCAGACTGTTACTGATACCGGTTCCCGCTTTGGCATTCAGTTTGGCCTGCTCCGGGGTGCGGTAGGCTTCACCCAAGGTCAGACGGTAACCCCGTTCCCCGGCCCAGCTAATTAACTGCGCAATCAGTTGGGTAAATAACTGCTGTTTTTCACTTAACGTCATGGTTTCTTTCCCTTTAATAAACTACTGCCCCGGCGGCGTAACCACACTTCAACCGCCTGATAACCGGCAATGCCCAACGCCGCCCCCAATCCGTTGATGGCCAGCGGGGATAACCCCGGTACCCATACCAGTGCAGCCGCTGCCGCCATTGAAGTCCCCGAACCCAAAATAACTCGACCAACAAACAGCCGGGCGGTGATCGGCTCATCGCTGGCCAGAATCTTGCCTAAAGCCAGTAAGGCACCGATAACCCCCAATGAAATAATGGCTTTTTCATGTTCCTGCATCCTTGCTCCCTAGCCGATCAGATTGCGCGTGGCTTCCGCTTCCAGATAGGGAATGCCGTTGATACGCACAAAATCCGGGCTGGTAATGAAATACTTAATTTTATGGGTCAGCACCGCCCCGCCTTTCGGGTCAACATCCAGCGCGGAATCAAATTTCAATTTCACGCCGAACGCCTCCACTTTCAGCTCTTCTTCCCCGGCTTTGGCATAGAACAAGATGTCAAACGCCGGGATACCGCGCCATGAACCGGCGCGTGAGGCTTTGGCGGTCAACTGTTGCAGCACTTTGGTGCTAACTTCTATGTCCCCCTCGCCGCCAACATCGCCTTTTACATCCCCATCCGGCACACCATTAGTCTGTGCCGGGCCGCTGTTATCGGTAATGGTCAGCCCGATTTTTTCCACATGGATCAAATCACCGTCCATATTGATATCCACCGACTGGCCAGAAATACGGGTACTCATTGGCTATCCTCCAGTGTGGTATCCAGCATCAAACTCACCGTGATACCTTTCGGGCATTCATACGGGCGCACCACAATATAAATTTCCACTTTGGTGGCGGTGCGCCATGTAATCACCACATCGCCCTCTTGTGGTGGCTTCACTTCACCGGGAAAGGTGATCCCGTTGATTTGTGTACTTTTGGCCATCTCGCGCAGTACCTTGGAAAAATAGGTTTTGTGCGCGGCAATGCTGCCGGGGCTGCTGTTAAGTGAACGGTCTGCAATCTTGGCAATCGCCTGTAAGCGAATGCGGCGGGCCGCTTTATCAACAATGCGCAGGCTTTCAATTGCCTGATAATCCCCGCCCTCCACATCCAATGTGCGGCCATCTGCCCAGTACATGCCGTCATAGTCCGGGTACCACATTGGAACGCTGTAGCGCAGGGTTTCCAGCGCCTGCAAGGTGGCTAAATCCAGCGCCACACCTTTGCCATCCACTGGCTGCGTATCACTGCCCATTTCCAGTAGTGGGCCAGTGGCGACACGGGCCGGACTGTCTGCGATGGTCACCGCGCGGTTACATAAACGCCCCGCCAACACCCCCGGCTCATTGCCCCACAACCGTGGCACCAGTTGCACCGCCGACGCCGCAACACCCTGTTGTAATGCTGCCAGTCGGGCTAAATACTCCGGCCAGCCCTCTTCGGCTTGCGGGCCATCAACAGCCAGCACAAACCACACCCAGCGACCAAACTTGGCCAGCAACTCAGCCCGCAGACTGGCGGCGGCGGTGATGGTGGTTTTATCCGTGGGTAACACCACTACCACACCCTCAACACTGGCCACCTGCTGCGCCGCTCTGACCGCCGCCACCCACGCCAGTGGGTCAAGTTCGGCATTTTTGTCAGGCTCTGCCAGCACATGCACAAAGCCGTTCCAGTTCTGGCCCGCATTGAGCATCGCCGCATTGGCGCAGCTTTTTACCGCGCTGGCATCCGGCCCCAGCAACACATCAAAATCCGTCTGCGTGTTCACCGCCAGCGTTTTCCCGGTGTTAACCTTGCCGCTACCGATAAACAGCACGGCCCGTTCAATCTCTTTGGTTTCGCCCTGTAACTGGTTTTTTTGGTCAATATTGACTTGTGGCCAACTCATCGTTACCCCTTCATATCCTGTGCTTTGACGTCCCAGCCAAACCCGATGGCCTGTAACTGACGCGCTAAGGCTTTATTAAAATCGTCGTCGCTCATGCCCAAGAACTCACGCGCCGGGACATCCACTGTCCACGCTGATTTAGCCGCCTTGCCACTCAGTTTTTTAATCAGCAAACCCGCTTGGGCGAAACGCATTTTTCCTACAATTTCTTTGTAAGGCGGCTTGCGCCAGCGCTTGCCCTGTTTTACCCGGTAACCCAAGGCCCGTAGCTTTTTGGCCTGTTTGACAGTGGCGGGCCGCTCCGGGGGGACGGTTTTAGCCACGGCGCTGCGGTTAATGGTCACCTGCATGCCGTTTTGCTGACCGTACCCCACCACGCCCGCCGGTACCGGTTTTTCGCCGTTGCGGTACCCCCCGCCCTGCAAATACAGCCTGACCGCGCTAATCTCTGGCATTTCACGGATATGCAGCAATTTCGGCATGTTGCGCAGCATCTTGCCGCGCTGGTTGGTCTGCCGTCCCTGCCACGAGGTGCCATCCGGTGATTGCTGGTTCCGCACATTACGCTTGGCGGCGACAATCACCCCGTACTTGGCCAGCCGCCATAGCAACCGCTGGCGTTTTTGGGGCGGCAACTCCAGTTGTTTAAGTGCCTGTTGCAGCTCGATTAACTGTTTTTTACTCAGTTCGCCGTTGATAATCATCCGTGTTCACCAATCGGCGCACCCTGCGCATCCGCGCCAAATATCGCGCCCTCCGTGGCCAGCCATAACTGCGGATCGGTCAGCCGCCATTTAGCCCCCTGAAAGGGGATGTCCCCGGCCTCATCTTGTTTAATACTCAGTGATTCGGTGATGGCCATCGACACCACCACCATGGCGGTTTTATCGTCAATCACATCGATATCAATACTCGGCAATTCAGGCTCCGGGCCGTAGTCGGGGCCATTCTCAATCATCCACACCAGCAACAAGGCGCACAGATTGCGCGGGTCATAGTCGCGGTATGGGAAGCGGCCCCAACTCAGCACCGCATCAAACTGCATCAATGCCAGTTGATACTGATCCAGCCCTAAATCCCGCTGCGCCGGAATAAAACGCAGTTCGTCCATGTCACTGTTAAATTCCAGCTTACGCAGCCGTTGCGGTAAGTTGCCCTGCACAAAAGCGGTTAATGACTGTAATTTGCTCATATCTGCCTCACGGTGCAGCGGCCCACACCTTTCATATTGCGCAATACCGTACTGGCCTCTGCCAGCAGGCGGCTGCGGGTTTCGGGGTTTTCCTGCCCGGCATTGGGTACCCGGCTAAACTGCGTCGAATACTCCCCCAGTAAATCAGCTTTGGCGCGGGCAAAAATGGCCTTTTTATACTGACTAATCAGCGCTGTTTGCCCGTTCATCGCCACGCCCGGTACCGCTGCGGCCTGTTGATATCCCTTAGCCACATAACCCGCTGCTAACTGGCGCAGGTCTAAATTCACCTCAGCCACGCTGGCCAGCAACGCATCGGCTTGCGTATCGGCATCAATATCAGCCGGAATACTGCGGTTACGCTGAAACTCGCTTAAATTGAGGTCTGGCCAAAATCCGTCATTGGTCAGTTCAACATCCTGATAATCAATATCTTTTCCGTTAAACATACAGCTCCCGAAAAAAGCGGGCAGACCGGTTTCCACGGCCTGCGAACGAATGTTGCAGCCTCCACCGCGCCCGCTTTGGCTCTCGGTAGTCGTTATTATTCTTTGTCTAGCATCCGTAATCGGGCGGCAATCCGTTGCCGATGGGTTTTAACGCCACACCCCGGATGGAAGATGTTAGCCTGTGCCAGTAGCGCATCAGCCTGTTGCAACGTGGCCACATCCTCTATGGCACTGGGCAACGGCTCCCCTTTGTCATTACGCAACAGCATCAACCCGGCAAACTTGAACCACTTGGCACTGGCCTGCTCCGGGATACGCCAGTTATCCCGCACGTTGTCGAATACTCGCGAGAAATACGGCTCAATGCTCTGGCCCGCGTCCATGCTGGCCTCAGACCACGCCAGCATGCTATCGGCCACAAAGTGGGAAATACTGCGCCGCTTGCCAAAAGGCGTTATCTGCCGTTGCTCTATTGCTATATCTGCCCAGTCCAGCGCCTGATCAAAGTCCCCAACATCAAACAGCCAGGCAATGCAGTAAGTGAATACCGGGTTGCTGTAGACCTCGCCTGCCGCCAGATAGGTTTCCACACTGGGTAACCAGCGGGGCAGCAGTTCCCGGCGTTTCAACTGCACTTTCTCAGCCAGCGTCAGCCCGTGCAGCCGTTGGGCATCGTTCTCGATGGCCATCTTTTGCAGGTGCATACTGGCCACACCGGCCAGTGCCTCATGATTGTTTAGCTTGCGTTCGGCCTGAATTCTGGCCGTGTGCCGCTGTGCAGGTGATAACGCCATGATTACCCCTTATTCCCCGGCTTTCGGGTCTGCCAGTTCCGGTACCTTGCCGATGGTTACCGCTGATTCGTCATACGAGGCGTACAACTCCGGCTCTTCGACGGCGTAGCCCTCGTTACGCAGATACTTGTTTTCGTACTGCTTACGATCATCAACAAACTCCGCTTTACGCTGGCGGGTGTTACGTTGGGTATAGATATGCAGGTTAGCCAGTGGCGTGACCACCATGCGCTTACCCGGCATAAACGGCGGGATAATGGCCGGACGGCCTGCAATGGTGCTGGACAGCATTTGCGCCGCAATCTTTTCAGTCGGGCGATCAGCTTTGTTGTACAAACGGTGCTGCTCTGCCGCCACCAAATCTGCCCCAACCAGTACAACCAAGCGCGGATCACTGCGGTGCTGTGCCGGAATTTTGCTGTTAATCAAATCCGCAGCCATGGCATCCAGAGAGATAAAATCGCCGCCCTCGCCCAAGGTGATCGCATCATCAATAACCTGAATCCCATCATTGAAGTTTTTCATGCGTGCTTGCCAGCCGATATTGACGTCTTCACCGCTCGGATTAGCTTCCGGGTCAGTGGTTTTTGCTACCGATGTTCCGTTCCAGCCAATACGCAGCATATCCAGCGCAAACGAGTTATTGGTAAAGGTCTGCATCAACTGGAAGAATTCGTTTTCACCGCCCGCATTCGCCCAAATGGACAGCAGATCCCACGGCAAGGCTGCGCCGGAATCGGTTTCAACCAGTTCATATTTGTTACCGTCAACACCGGTTTTACGGATGAAGCGGCCACCCTCTTTACGCCCGGTAAAGATGCCGGAATTACCCACTGAAACCACTTGGCCAGATAACTGGTCAACATCGGCGCAGGTGATCATGGACAGGAATTCGACCGATTCCAGCAATGCGGCCCGCAATGCAGTTTCTTTCGGGTCAGTCAGCGAGAAATAACGCCCTACATCACTGACACCGTATTCTGATGCCAGACCGGCGCTATATAGGTCTAATAACGCTCGCGCCCGTGGATTTAAATTCATAGATTTTCTCTGTTATATAAAAGATGAATTAATAATTAACAGCCAATACGTTGGCTATTAAGCCTTACAGGAATTTAAACGGCTTTTTCCCCTCACCTTTAGAAAACTTATTCGGTAATTTAGTAACTTTATTATCCAGCTTGCCAAAGTTCTTAATAATGCCCGGCAAGTTATCGCGCAGGGTGGCGAACTCTTCGGTATCCACCACTTCTTTTACCGTTTCAACATCGGCCACAACTTCTTCTACAGCGGTATCGGTTTCTTCGGTTTTTGTTTCCAGTGCAATAACACGAGCTTCCAAACTGGCCAGTGCCTCGGCTAATACCTGAACTTTACTGTCCGCATCTGGAATTTCTTCCGGCGTTTCTTCGGAATAGTTCTTAATACCAAACATACTCTGCCACGGACTTTTCTTTTTATTTACTGTTTTACTTGCTGCCATTGTTTTTTCCTTACCCAAATTCTTAAATTCGCTAATTACCAGCGGTTCCAGCGCACCGAATAATGAATGTTTACGCTTGCTGCTAAAACGTAAGCGCTGCGTGCCGACACTCGCCGGGGTATTGGTGACGCCCAAGCCCTCCAGATAGCACTTACCCGTTCCCCTGAAATTACGACTAGGGGTCAGTTCAACCGAACAAAATAACAATTGGCCATCCCGATTGGCCTGTAAAAGATGGGTGGAGGGACACAAGCGAGCGAACAGCCGCATGATCCCGTCCACTTCCTCCGCCTTTAGCTCTAAGACTTCGCCCAAGTTATAACCCCAGTCTTCATGCTCAGGCCAGATCAAGGCGGCATAGAATTCATAGTCATAAGTTTCGGCGCAATCAATTAGCCACTGGCGTTCCATATGGCGTCCATCTACGGTTTCACCCTCAGACGCAATACGTATCCAGTTAGTCATGAGTTGAGAGCCGGACATAAAATACAATCTCGTTATTAGTGGTTTTAATTCAGTGATTGCAGTATTGCGGATTATTTTAATCGACGCACCCACCCTATTTCGGTTCAATTCGGATATAACCCGTTAGCCGAATACAACCGATTTATTAATAACGTCTATCCAAAATAAACCCCGCATAATTACATTCATGGCTAAACACTCACAAACTATTATCGGTGTGGCGCGTTCACTTTATTTACAACGGTGGACACCGAAAGAAATCGCCAACGAATTAAATCTGCCGAATGCGCGGATCATTTACTATTGGGCACAAAAATGGCATTGGGCTGATATGCTCAGTCATGAAAGTATTGAGGAGGCAATCAATCGCCGCATATTGGTACTGGCCAATCGCGATAATAAAAACGAGCTGGAATTAAAAGAGGTAGACAGCTTAATTGCCCAGCACTGCAAATTAATGGCGCAGAAAAGTAAACACGCGGAAAAACTAGCGGCGATTAAAGCGCAGACACAAGGCAGTTATGCCAGCGGTGAAGAAGCTGCTGCGCGGGATGAGAATGGCAGCGGGAAACGTAAATACCGCAAAAATGATATTTCAGGCATTCAACAGGAAGAACTGGAACTGTTTGCCGGGGAAACGCTGTTTTTCTATCAGCAATACCTGCGGGCCAATAAACACCACGCTATCCGCAATATTCTGAAAAGCCGCCAGATTGGGGCAACGTGGTATTTCTCCTTTGAAGCACTGGAAGACGCGATTATCAGCGGCGACCCACAAATATTCCTTTCTGCTTCCCGTGCGCAGGCCGAAGTATTCCGCTCGTATATCGTCAATATCGCGCAGCAGTTCTTTGGAGTGACGCTGACCGGTAACCCAATACGCCTCAGTAACGGCGCGGAGTTGCGTTTCCTGTCTACCAACAAGAACACCGCCCAATCCTACAGCGGCCACCTGTATTGCGATGAATATTTGTGGGTACCGAATTTCGCCAAATTAAATGAAGCGGCCAGCGCCATGGCCACCCATGACAAATGGCGTACCACCTATTTCTCCACACCCAGCGCCAAAACCCATCAGGGCTACCCGTTCTGGACGGGTGATGAGTGGAAGCAAGGCGACAAACAGCGCAGCAAAATCACCTTCCCGGAATTCGACGAGTACCGCGACGGCGGGCGACTCTGCCCCGATGGCCAGTGGCGCTATGTCATTACGTTAGAGGATGCGATAGACGGCGGTTTCAATCTGGCCAATATCGAACGCCTGCGCAATAAGTACAACCGCGACACCTTTAACATGCTCTATATGTGTGTGTTTGTGGACAGCGGCGACAGCGTATTTAAATTCCATATGCTGGAAAAATGCGGTGTCGATATTGAGATGTGGCAAGACCATGATTTCAGTGCGCCACGACCATTCGGTAACCGCGAGGTGTGGGGCGGCTTTGACCCGGCCCGCAGCGGTGACACCTCAACCTTTGTCATTATTGCTCCGCCGGAGTTTGAGGGTGAACGCTTTCGGGTGCTGGCCACGTTCTACTGGCAGGGGCTGAATTTTAACTATCAGGCCAACCAGATAAAAGAACTGTTTCAGCGCTACAACATGACCTACATCGGCGTGGATATTACCGGTATCGGCAACGGCGTATTTGAGCTGGTACAGAACTTTGCCATGCGCCAAGCGGTGGCCATCCACTACGGGCTGGAAAGTAAGAACCGGCTGGTGATGAAAATGATAGATGTCATTGAAAGCCAGCGCATTGAATGGGACGGCGAAGCCAAAGAGATCCCGGCCTCGTTTCTGGCCATTCGTCGCACCAGTACCGCCAAAGGTGGCGGCATGACCTTTGTTGCAGACCGCACCAAAGAAACTGGCCATGCCGATGTATTTTTCGCCATCGCCCACGCAATAGATAACGAAGCGCTCAACTTTGAGCATAAACGTAAATCCACATGGAAGACGAGCAAAGCCGCATGAAGAAGAAAAAACAGGATCGCAGCGCCCCAGTGACCCATACCGACAGCAAAATGAGCATTATCAGTTTGGGCAAGCCCGAACCGGTTTTAACCACCGGCACTGATTATCAAGAAATCTGGTATGACAATGATTTTGACCACTACAGCCAACCCATTGACCGGCTGGCCCTTGCCCAACTGGTTAATCTTAATGGCCAGCATGGCGGCGTTCTCTATGCCCGGCGCAATATGGTGGCGGCTGATTATGTGGCCGGCGGTCTGAGCCATGAGGAATTGAAAGCCGGGGTTTTCGATTATCTGACCTTTGGTGATGTGGCCATTGCCAAAGTGCGTAACGGTTGGGGGGAAGTGGTAGCACTGGCCCCGCTGCCCTCACTTTATTTGCGGGTGCGTAAAGACGACAGCATCGTGATTTTGCAGAAAGGGGAACCGCTGGTTTTTAGCCAGGAGGAGGTTATTTACCTTAAACAGTATGACCCGCAGCAGCAAGTTTATGGCCTGCCGGATTACATCGGCGGGATTCATGCCGCCTTGCTCAACTCCGAGGCCACCATTTTTCGCCGCCGCTACTATCATAACGGGGCGCATACGGGCGGGATTATCTACACCAATGACCCAAATCTCAGTACCGAAGTGGAAGACGAGATTATTAAAAGTCTGGAACAAAGCAAGGGGATCGGCAATTTCAGCACCTTGTTTGTCAACATTCCGAAAGGTGACCCGGAGGGGATTAAATTCATCCCAATTGGCGATATCAGCGCCAAAGATGAATTTGCCAACATCAAGAATATCAGTGCGCAGGATATTTTGACCGCTCACCGTTACCCAGCAGGGCTGGCAGGTATTATTCCCAGCAATAGCGCGGGATTGGGTGACCCGGAAAAGGCACGAACCACCTACCGCAAAGATGAAGTTATTCCGGTGCAACGTATGATTATGGACGCTATCAACAGCGATCCGCAGATCCCGACGCATTTGCACGTTAAATTCGATATTGAAGAGACACAACCGGGTGCTTTATGAGCAGAAATACGTTAAAATTCCAGAAGTTCGCCGCTTTTGGAGCCAGAAACATGCGAGTTATGAAAATTAAGTGCAAAGACTGCGGTTCACCGGCCATTATCCGTAAGAGCGCAAGAAAGCACCCTGAAATCTCCGATTTATATTGTGCCTGTAGTAACGTTGAGTGTGGCCATACCTTTGTAATGAACCTCACGTTTTCCCACACAATCAGCCCCAGTGCTATGGCAGGTAAATGGTTAGTTAAAACCTTACTGGGATTAATTAAACCGGAAGATAAACAAATGGCGCTGGAATTACTTCAAGGCCATTAAAAAAAAGCCCACGTCAGTGGGCTTTTTTATGCGAACAATACAGACTTACCCGGCCACTGGCCCAAACCATACCGGCCGATCACTACAATCGTCCACCTCGGCCGCTTTCTGCTGGCGATAATGATCGCCAATCAACCGAATAACTTGTGGCACTTGTTGCTGGCGCAGGCGCTCAACCCTGTCCATGACACTCTCCGCTGTAACATCTTTACGATGTACTTGATACAGCGCCCCATCAATACCCGCCCGGTAGGTTATTCCCTCAACTGATACCGATGCTCCCTTGGCCATTGATTTTAATATGTTGTTATCCAGATCAATACCTATCGAATCGGCAAATTCTTTAATTTTATGCTCTCTCTCACCCAGCCCAGCGGCCAGCATCAATTCTCCCTGCGTTGGCTTGCGAGTAGTTTTCTGCTGATTCCGTGGTTTTGGTGATTCGCTGCGTATCCGCTTAAGCATTCTCCGCCGTTCTTTAACGGTTAACGCCTCAAAACAGATATTTTCAGGCGGTGGAGGCGGCTCAATAACCTCATTTGGAGTGGCTATTTTTTGAACCTCCGTACAGTTATTGACAGAACTCCGAGGGCGCGCAGACGCGCCTTTAAGGTCAACGGCCAAATCAACGGACAGGTCAAGGGCGCGGGCTTTGACAATCTTCCACTCAGTGGTGCGGGTGATAATGGGCGTGTCGATGCCCACCGGCGGCGAGAACACGCCACGAATTCGGATCACATCTTCAAAATATTCATTGGTGGCTTCTGATGTTTCGTAATAGGTACGGGCGACCAAATTTTCGCGCTTAACAAATGGCCCGCCTTGGGCGTTAACGTACTCAGCCCAGCGACCATAATCGGCAGCATCATGAACAGCGGCAAATTCCACGCTTAAACCCATAGCGGTTTCGTGGTCTGACATCTTGCGCAGCTCACGATAAACGGTAACCGGTGCGCCGCCGATAAACTGAAACTGACGGATACGCCACCGGCTGGCCCATGCAGATACAGCCGGAGCCACCTCTTTCAGTAGCTTGTCGGTTTCATCGTCGGTTTCACCGTCCAGCGCGAAACCGTCGATATTTTTCGAAATGTATTTGGCAATGTAGCCTGTTGCGCTGCCTTTTTCCGGATCAATAGCCTCAGCATGAAAACGGGCTTTTCTGGCCTTGGTGCTGTAAAGCTCGCCCTCATCCTCTTCACTGGCATAATCGCGGAAGATTTTACGCACCTGATCGACGGACTCAGGCAGCATAAACAGCAACATATGCCAGTGCGGAGTGCCGTCATGGTGCGGCTCGGCAACACGAATGCCGAATACGCGAATATCTTCCCGATGCAATTTAGCCCTGACCCGGCTCCACACCCCGCGAAAATAACGCTGTGTTCTCGCCGGATCAGCCCCGCACCATTTGCGGTTACGGTGTCCGTGCTTATTGGTGGCGTGGTATTTAGACGGGGCGGTCAGCGTATAAAACTCCCCAACGTAGCCCATCTCGGTGCATATATCTTCAAACCCACGAATGCGAACCATTAGTTCACAGCGACGAATGGCCGGATTAGCCACGCTGTGATCGTACTTATCAATCAGAGAAATGCGGTTTCCCTTTTCGTCCTCTAACTCCATTGATTTGAGAAACTCGCGCGTGCGGCGCTTCTGTTCGCGCCAGTCGCTTACGGTTCCGATACTGGAATAGGGCGAGGCTTTTTTGCTGACATTGCCCAGCGCAATATGCAGGTGCTCTTTCCACTTATCACTGTGGCGGCGTAGGCAGCGAGTCCACCAACTTTCTGATTGCATTTTGGCAAGAAAAGAGGCGATTTTTTCGGCGGTAAGTTTCTGGCGATCAAGCTGGTAAGTATCCCAACCCGGCACGGACTGACGAAAAGCGCGAGTGAGCGCAGACGCGCGGACGTAGAGAGCGAAAGCAATTTTTAAATCTGGCTTATCGTTAACTTCATCATCAACAATTCCGAGTTCGCGCTTGACCAGCAAGGCGATATCTTTCGCTAATATCTCAATATCAGCGCGGCCATAATCGGGCAACTGATTGAAGCGGTATGCGAAAGGCGCAGTATCGTTAGCGTTAGCGGATATTAAATACTGATCATTGACCATATTCAGGCGTGGTAATACGCGCTCGACAAAGTTTTTTGTTAAGTGCGTATTAGCTCGCTGAATCCCTTGTATTTGTTCCAGTTTATTCAGGTGATACCTGATCCCCCGCTGCACTATTTTAGGCTGTTTTGATAACAGGTCTTGGGCGCTAGCCAGTGCGGCTATTTGCTCTTGAGCTTCTTGCTGCTTTACTCTGACCAAATAATCCGGCGCACCAACTGCGGGTATGTGTCTGGTATTCCACCAGTAAGCACCCTCAATACGCAGCACACCGCTACCCTGACAGGGTAACGGTGTTAAAGGTGCTAATAGCCCACCGGAGTGCTTACTCATAATTTATCTTTACCGAGATAAATTCGCCGGAAATCACTCTCCAAATCGAGCGACTTCAAAATCATTACTTTTTGATGAAGTTTAACCATCGTTTTAAATGATGGTCTAAATTGGAGGCTATCTCTTACAATGACATCATTAAAAGAACGTAAATAAGCGTATGCATACCATTGGTTATTAATCCATATATCGTAGTAGTTCTCTTTGTATTTATAATCGATGGTGTATTCACTTAATGAGTCAAGCTCACCCTCTTCTAAAATTGCATTGATTTTTCTATCCCATTCGCGGTTGTATTTTCGTTGATACGCACAAAATATAACCCTCAATATATGACCGGTCATTAGTGACAATTTCATTCTTTCGTCCCTTGCATAGTCGCGATAATTTCTCCCACGGCTTTACGGCCATTTGATTTACAACTGATCGAGCGAGGTGCTGTGATGCAGTGCAAAGCAAAAAGCGAATAAAGTTCGGTAGTTCGGAGTGTGTCGCTATTGGATGCAACGATGTGACAACCGTTATCTGCGGCCCTAGCCAACAACCGGGCAAGACGAAACTGATCATCATCGGTAAAACCATCCGTGTGATAGTTGGTAAAATCGGCAGTTGCAGACGTTGGGATATAGGGCGGATCGCAATAAATAACATCACCGGGCAATGTCATTTCCAATGCTTCGGAAAAATCACAACACAGAAAAGTAGCTTTCTTGGCCTTTTCAGCAAAGAAACGGATCTCAGCCTCAGGGAAGTATGGGGCTTTGTATTTTCCATAAGGGACATTAAATTCACCCTTTTGGTTATAACGGCAAATGCCATTAAAGCAATGGCGGTTTAAATAGAGGAAAATAGCCGCTTTTGATAATTCGTCTCGGTTACCTGAGTTAAAAATATTGCGAAATATATAATACTGCTCTGACGTATTAGCAGTTAAAAATAATGAACTGGCAGTATTTATTAAATCATTCGTTTCAAGTTTTGCGAGTGTGTAGAAGTTAATCAAATCACTATTAATATCTGTTATCAGATATTCATCATAATCAGTGTTCAGCATAACAGAGCAGGAACCTGCGAACGGCTCAACCAGCCGCTTACCTGCTGGCAAGTGTTGGCGCAGAGTAGGCATAATACGGGCCTTTGAACCGGCCCATTTTAATGGGGAACGATTCATTATTTATCGCCTTGAGTAATAGAGCCTAATGGATCAGCGCTGATGGTGATAGTTACCGGATGGATATGTGGATGGTGCTCTGTAGCCCAAGCGGTTAACTCTTTAATCACATCTTCTTTTGTAGAATCATCGGTACTTAACGTAGTTAACTTTTCAACCAGAAGCTCAAGTAAGAACAAACGAGCGGAGCGGCGGGCCTCACTGAATAAAGCGACTAGCTCTACATCATTTGGGGTATCGTTTAGTTTTACAGGTTTGTTATTCATCAGTATTGACCTTTAATTTAGATAATAGGAATCCCGGCGAAAATTAATGCGCCAAAGAAATTATGTTGTTATTTAGAGATTGATTATTCTTTCGGCCACCGAAAAATAATCAGGGAATGGTTTTGTTAATCTAACTAAAAAATTAAGTGATTCTATAATTAACTCCCGTTCATCTTCGGTAAAACTTTCAAAGCGGCGAACTGAGTCACTATTTTTAAATGGTCGCTTAATACTTTTCATTTCCGCGACTCTATTAGCACAAAAGAGAATAACCTCTCTATTTGCGTTGCCTGTCTGCTCATCTTGCGGATTTGCATTAAAATGGCGACACGCATCATTACGGTTAATATTGGCATTCATGCGCCATTCAACAGCAAAATCACGAAAAGACAATTTCCTGTTATTTTGGTTAATCCCAATAGCTCCCATACATCCCCCGCAGTTTAAGCGAATATTCCCATTAACCGCGCCCACCAACGTGGCTTACTGCGAGGCTTGGCCATAAATGGGAACCGGTAACCTTTGATAAACTGTACTTCACTGGCTGTCGGCTGAAATCGGCTACCGTCTGGTGTTTCAATCCAACCATGCAGGTGGCGGCGGTGCGTAACTTGCTGGCCGTTCGTTAGCATTGCCTCCAGAGATGGGCATTGATTAGCAGTCATAAAGTGATCTCCATCAAATGAATAGTTGCCGGGGTACTGCATCGCGCCCGGCGCACGTTTTTTGTGGTACTGTTTTTTGCGCCGGTTACTACTTTGGAAAGAAACCCCGGCGTTACACTCACCCACAACAAAAAGGAAGTCTCATGACACCACAAGAAATTGAAAAATTTGTAGAAAATAACAAAGTGAAACTTGTTCAATTCTTTGATGATGCCAAGCAATCTCGCGTTTCACATTCAGTCGGTAATCGGCTGGTTGCTTTAGAATTTATGGTCTGTGCCGTTGGTGCTTCCCTTGATGGCGAAAGCCGTGAGCGTTTTCTGGCAATCATGAATTCGTTTTCAGTTGCACACGATTCAAACCAAGATGATACTTTTAAAGCAATTGCTGACTTAAATGTTTTGTCTGCCGACTTTAAAAATCTTATTAAGTAATAAATCTAATTATTTCTATTACTTCCAGATATTAACTTAATGATTTCGGCCTCATTAATGGGGCCGCTTTTTTCGCCAGCTTGATTGACTGCATAATATATGCAACCTGCATGTGCACCGTTAATGTAATAAAACTTTTTATATATATCACATCGAAAATCAACCCGTGTATGGGGTGAGACTTTATTAATGCCACCGAATGTATATTTACTTTCTTTAACCTCTGTACATTCAAGACCAAGCGCTATTTTTATTTCCTTATAACTGACTGAGGTTGTAATAATGGCTTCATTTGCTAGTTCAATATTGCGAACACTTCCCGCATCAGAGACAGCGATAACAGCGTCCACATCAAGAATAAAAGCCGCTTCGCCCGTTCCTACTTCAACAAATTTTGGCATATCAAAATCTCCGTCCGTTGATAACAATAAAACCCTTTCGCAAATCAAATTTTGAGGGAGGGCTTTAACCCTAACCTCATACAACATCAATATTCATTCTCTCAACCAAGCTTGTTGTGAGTGGTAGTTCATGCTGCGGCAATGCCTTGATTCTGAACGCCGCCACCTTTGATATTTCGCGTTACTGTTAGCTTATCTTTACGAATTATGTTCTCAATCCACTCCCGCTCCTCCCTAGTGCAAAGTGCGCGGGTTTGCGCCATTGCTTCTAAATATTCGTTCCACATGATAAAACGGCGCGGGCGTTTAGTTCCCGGACGGCCCTCGCGGTGAACTGGTAACTGATTGCGATCCATCATGTTCACAACCGAGCCATAACCACGGCCGGTACGTGCGCAGAATTCGCGCGGTGTAATTGGCTCCGGCTCTGCAAAGCTCATCGTTTTTCTATCGATTGACATCTGTTAACATCTCCCTTGGTTCTCTTGTGATGCCTCTTGACGCTTAAGGCCATTCTTTGGCATTACTTGAGGTTTCTATTCGCCATCAAAATAAGAGATTGGAAATTATATGTCAACCTGTATACCTGAAAAATTAAAACTCATGAGAGAGTCTGAGCGACTTAAAATGAAAGAAGTTGCTGATTTAGCTGGTATTAACTATGTAACTTATGTCGGTTATGAATCTGGCAAATCGAAACTCGCATACGATGCGTGCGTAAAGATTTTCAAACTACCCCGCTTTAGAAAATATCAAAGTTGGTTTATGTACGATGAGGTAGATCCTGAAGCCGGGCAAATCGCACCGGTTCTCGCACACTATGGGCAAAACGAAATAACCTCTCAGTTCTCAGACAAAAAGACTGGGTAACTCTCCATAATGATTTTTTGTGCTTCATTGATTCATTAAGTTTATGTAATAGCAGCAACATCGGAGGGCTTCACTATGTCAGTTAAGAAGCTTGATGATGGTCATTACGAAGTGGACTTACGGCCGCATGGGCGCGATGGAAAACGCATCCGGCGTAAATTTGATAGAAAGAGCGACGCACTGGCTTTTGAAAAGTATGTGATCGCCAACTTCCATAATAAAGAATGGTTAAGTAAACCTGCTGATAAGCGGCGTTTAAGCGAGTTTATTTCGAAGTGGTGGGATTATCACGGGCGTAATTTAAAGCACGGCTGTAAGCGCCTCAATGCAATTGAGGGGATATGCAATAACATGGGTGATCCGATGATGTACCAGATTACCAACCGTTTACTCATGGATTACCGTGCAAAACGGCTGGCTAATGGTATAAAGGCATCCACAATAAATCACGCCCTTGCTGTACTTAGTGGTGTATTCAGTGTGATGATTGAAGCTGAGGAGTTTTTCGGTGAACATCCAATAAGATCGCTTGCGCGTCTTAAGACGCAACAGCCTGAAATGTCTTACTTATCATCGGAAGATATCGCCAGACTATTAGACACGGCGAAAGGTGATGCACGGCGTATAGCCATACTCTGTTTGGCAACAGGTGCCAGATGGGGGGAAGCCAAGAGCCTTAAGGCAGAAAACATCATTCACAACAGAGTGACGTTTATAGAAACGAAGAATGGGAAAAAACGCTCTGTACCGATTTCACAGGAGATCGCCGACCAAGTGAAAACAACAGAAACCGGGCCGTTGTTTAAAACTCATTATCTGACGTTCTATAAGCTAATAAAAAAAGTAAAACCTGATCTCCCTCGCGGGCAAGCAGTGCATGCTTTACGGCATACATTCGCAACCCATTTTATGATGAAGGGAGGAAATATAATCGCACTCCAACGAATACTTGGACATACGAACATTCAACAAACGATGACTTATGCGCACTTTGCACCAGACTATCTACAGGATGCAATAATGCTCAATCCATTAAGCGGAATGTCCACAAACCGTCCACACTTGTGATGTTTTGAGATGTAGTAGGATGCATTTAGAAGTCTAATGATGCTTTAAGTTATTGATATCCGGTAGTCCAGCCCGTGGCTACTGGATACGTAATCCCACAACCTGCTACGATTAGCCTCTTTTTAAGGAATTTGACCATGAACAAACAGCCCGAAGACTGGCTAGATGAAGTCCCAGAAGATAAAAACGACGATGAC
>NZ_JBLWEX010000269.1:0-26036 GCF_048323875.1 Yersinia sp. LJYL362 | reverse complement strand
CACCCAGTTCGTTGATCCCTTCTTGCAGGATCTGACCTTTTTCGTCTTCTTTGTAGTAAGCAACCTGTTCACGGTCTTGCGGGGTGTACTGCTGACCATTCGGGCTGTAAATACCAATCTGACGGAACAGACCTTCCATACCGAAGGTACGCGCTTCATCAGCGATGATTGGAACAATTCGGTCTTTGATAGACTTGTTCTTCAGCATCACGTTCAGCACACGCACGAAAGCGATAGTGGTAGAGATTTCTTTGTTCTGCTCTTCCAGCAAGGCGCTGAAATCTGACAATGCTGGCATTTCCAGCTTTTCAGTGAACTTAGGCATACGGGTTGGCACATAGCCTTCCAGCGCCTGGCGGCGTTCGTGCAGATACTTAGACTCTTCGGAATCTTTTTCGAAGGTAATGTAAGGCAGTTTTTCGATATCAGCATCGGCAACCGGCACATTGAAACGATCACGGAAGTGGTGAACCCCTTCCATGTTCATTTTCTTCACCTGGTGGGCGATGTTTTTACCTTCAGCTGTTTCGCCCATGCCGTAACCTTTAATGGTGTGGGCCAGGATAACAGTTGGTTTGCCGGTGGTTTCTTGTGCTTTTTTCAGTGCAGCAAAGACTTTCTTCGGATCATGACCGCCACGGTTCAGAGACCAGATCTCGTCGTCGCTCATGTCTTTCACTAATGCAGCAGTTTCTGGGAAACGGCCAAAGAAGTGTTCGCGCACATAAGCGCCGTCTTTGGATTTGAAGGTTTGGTAGTCGCCATCCAGTGTTTCGTTCATCAGTTGGATCAGTTTACCGCTGGTATCTTTACGCAGCAGTTCATCCCAACGACCACCCCAAATCACTTTCAGAACTTGCCAGCCAGCACCACTGAAGATACCTTCCAGCTCATTAATGATTTTGCCGTTACCCGTAACCGGGCCATCAAGGCGCTGCAAGTTACAGTTGATAACGAAGACCAGGTTATCCAGTTTTTCACGGGTCGCGATGGTGATCGCACCTTTGGATTCCGGCTCATCCATCTCGCCGTCGCCCAGGAAGGCATATACGGTCTGTGCTGAAGTGTCTTTCAGACCACGGTGAGACAGGTATTTCAGGAACTTAGCTTGATAAATTGCACTGATTGGGCCAAGGCCCATAGAGACAGTCGGGAACTGCCAGAATTCAGGCATCAGTTTCGGGTGCGGGTAAGAAGACAAACCTTTACCGTCAACTTCCTGACGGAAGTTATCCATCTGCTCTTGCGTCAGGCGGCCTTCAAGGAAGGCACGTGCGTAAACGCCCGGAGAGATGTGACCCTGAAAGTAAACCAGATCGCCGCCGTCTTTTTGGTTACGAGCACGGAAGAAGTGGTTGAAGCAAACCTCGTAGAAGGTAGCGGAAGATTGGAAGGATGCCATGTGGCCGCCCAAATCCAGATCTTTCTTCGATGCACGCAACACGGTCATCACGGCATTCCAACGGATCGCGGAACGAATACGACGCTCCAGCTCCAGGTTGCCAGGGTAAGCCGGTTCTTCTTCTACCGGGATAGTATTGATGTAATCACGGCTGGCTGAGCCAGCAGCAACACTCACACCACCTTTACGGGCTTCGCCCAAAACCTGATCAATCAGATACTGAGCACGCTCAACACCCTCTTCACGGATGACCGATTCGATCGCCTGTAGCCAGTCGCGGGTTTCGATCGGATCCACGTCATTATTTAAACGTTCTGACATGGTGGTATTCCTTATCTGTTTCTAATGGTTTATTTGGAGCCTATCTTCCTGTGCTTTAACCCCAGGCTAAAGCACGTGCCCTGGTGAAAACACCGGAAGATAGGCCCATCAGTTTGTCCCCGTTATACTTCAAGCTGTAGGGGCGTTGGCTGTACTCTCTCACCCCAGTCACTTACTCAAGTAAGCTCCTGGGGATTCATTCCCTTGCCGCCTACCTACAACTTGAATTATTTTGGGTATCGTTGCCGCTAATCATTCTCAAATAAGAATGTAGAATAAATTATTGAGGTCTTGCTAAGGCGCAACCTGAATGATTCGTTTCTAATCCTTGCGCTGCTGGAGCCGACGCAAAGATCGCTCACGGCGACTGTGCTCCCGACTGAGGTCCAACAGAATCTCCTCAATAAACGCCAAGTGACGGTGTGAAGCTTCGCGAGCTTTCTCTGGCTCACGTGCCACAATCGCCTCAAAAATCCCAGCGCGGTGACTGCTTACCGTTGCCAGCATTTCGCGGCGCGAGTAAAGCAATTCAAAGTTTTGTTTAACGTTTTGTTCCAGCATCGGCCCCATGCAACGCAGTAAATGCAGTAACACCACATTATGCGCAGCCTCGGTGACCGCCACTTGATACTGCATGACAGCATCAGCCTCGGCATCCAAATCGCCGCTATCCTGTGCTTGCTGAATAACAGTATGGCACTCACGAATACGTTGTAGATCTTCATCAGTACCGCGCAGTGCAGCATAATAGGCAGCGACACCTTCGAGAGCATGACGGGTTTCTAACAAGTCGAATTGTGATTCTGGATGGTCGGCCAACAGTTCAGCCAGCGGATCGCTAAAGCTTTGCCACAGATTGGTTTGCACGAAAGTGCCACCACCCTGACGGCGCAATAACAGCCCCTTGGCTTCCAGGCGCTGGATTGCTTCTCGCAGAGAAGGTCGGGAAACATCAAATTGCTTCGCCAACTCGCGCTCAGGCAGTAATTTCTCACCTGGGCGTAGCGTCCCTTCCAAAATCAGGTATTCAAGCTGTTGCTCGATAACATCTGATAATTTGGGCTGACGTATTTTGTTGTAGGCCATATTTTTATTAATAAGTCGTGTTGTAAGCCGTAGTGAGTGAATCGTCTCTGCGAGTGGTGCGGAGTCAATTGGTAATACCAATTTCAAAAACGTGACGATAAAGTAACAAAGTATTCACTACCTGTCCAGACGGACCTTGACCAAAATCATGAAACCCAGCACATTTTAACAACTTCACTGATAACGGGATGCAAAGTGATAACGTGCCGGTGGTAATACCATTACCTGACGTTGGTGAGTTTTAACTTTTATGAAACGGGTATTTAGGCAAGCTGAAGCGTTATAGTTATTTTGATTGTGAATTTAAATTCTATTTTTATGAATTTAAATTCAATCAAAAACAAGAAAAATCTGTCTATTTACCCTCTCCCACCTGAAGACTGGTTCGACCATTATAAAAATAGCCCGCTGGTGACTTTTTGTTCAATAAACCCGTATTACTCCTTTTCCTGAAAACAACAGCTTGATCACGCCTCAACATTTTTATGGGTCTTTTGCCTAAAAATTCGCCGGATAGAATAAAAAGCAGATGCAATAATTCTCGCCTACCACTATTCTCTTTTAAACGGTAGCCAATGGAACAAATTCCATAAAAAGCCACCGTAAACAAAATAATACAAATAATGTAATCAAAATCTTACGCATAGCACACGGTAACCATTTTGCCGGTGAAGAGTGACAACGACAGAGGATGCAATAATGAGTATTCAACAGGAAGGTGCGGAGCTAAAGCGGGGGCTTAAAAACCGCCACATTCAGCTTATTGCCTTAGGTGGTGCTATTGGTACCGGGCTGTTTCTTGGTATCGCGCAGACCATTAAAATGGCGGGGCCTTCGGTTTTACTGGGGTACGCAATTGGCGGTTTTATCGCGTTTCTGATTATGCGCCAGCTAGGGGAAATGGTGGTTGAAGAGCCGGTAGCGGGTTCGTTCAGTCACTTTGCTTATAAATACTGGGGTAATTTTGCCGGTTTTGCTTCCGGCTGGAATTACTGGGTACTGTACGTGTTAGTCGCCATGGCAGAACTCACCGCGGTCGGTATCTACGTACAATATTGGTGGCCGGAGATCCCAACATGGGTCTCTGCCGCCGTCTTCTTCCTCGCTATTAATGCCATCAATCTGGCAAACGTGAAAGTATATGGCGAGATGGAGTTCTGGTTTGCCATCATTAAAGTGGTCGCTATCATCGCCATGATTCTATTTGGTGGCTGGTTATTGCTGAGCGGCCACGGTGGCCCGGAAGCCACTGTCACCAATTTATGGGCACAGGGCGGGTTCTTCCCCAATGGCATCATGGGCTTGGTGATGGCCATGGCAGTCATTATGTTCTCCTTCGGTGGGCTTGAATTAGTGGGCATCACCGCGGCAGAAGCAGAAGACCCAGCGAAAAGCATCCCGAAAGCCACCAATCAGGTTATCTATCGTATCCTATTGTTTTATATCGGTTCTCTGGCAATTCTGTTGTCACTTTACCCGTGGGGCAAAGTGGTTGAAGGCGGCAGCCCGTTCGTCCTTATCTTCCATGCATTGGACAGTAATATCGTCGCCACGGTATTGAACGTCGTGGTATTGACCGCAGCATTATCGGTCTACAACAGCTGTGTTTACTGTAACAGCCGCATGTTATTCGGCTTAGCCAAACAAGGTAATGGCCCGAAAATGTTGTTGAAAGTTGATGGTCGCGGCGTACCGGTGATTGCCATCGCCGTCTCCGCCTTTGCCACTGCTTTCTGCGTGTTGATTAACTATTTGATTCCGGGCCGCGCTTTTGAATTGCTGATGGCATTAGTGGTGTCCGCATTGGTGATCAACTGGGCGATGATTAGCCTGGCGCACCTTAAATTCCGTGCGGCGAAAAACCGTCAGGGCGTTACTCCGCAATTCAAGGCTTTCTGGTATCCGTTCAGTAACTACCTGTGCTTGCTTTTCCTGACCGGTATTCTGGTGATTATGTATCTAACGCCGGGTATTCAGATTTCAGTGCTGTTGATTCCAGCCTGGGTGGTGGTATTGGCGGTGGGCTATATATTGAAAAATCGCAACCAAAGAGCGAAATCCTGATAGCGGCAAATGAATTAACGGCGCAACAAACTAATATTTTCAAAAAAAATCAGGCCCACATTTTACTGTGGGCCTGATTGAGTAGTTATGTAATAAGTAGGGAGAATTTCTCTGCTTATTACTATGAATATGCGACTACTTACTTAATATCATGAGATTTCCATTCACGCTGATCTTTCCCTCCGCCAAACCAAGAGAAGCCATACATATCGTAGCGAGTAATATTACCTGCATGATTAATAATAATTTCATTTGCCGGAGTTCCATCATGAGTATTCCAGCATTCCTGTTTTAGAGACGCATTAGAATCTTTACCGAACTCATTCTGCTGTTGAAAATAATTTGTCTTAAATGAATCTTTAATGAGCTGTTTTGTCTCTAAGTTATAAATTAACTCCATAGGTTCCAATAACTCATTATCTAGTTTAATCGAAATTTCCCATTTTAGATTGGCATGATGTTCTCTCCCCACCCAAGTTGTTTGACATGTTGTATCGTTCATACCTGAAGAGGTAGTAATCAAATTAAAACTACGATTAAGTTTAGCTGAACTCCATATGTCTACCGGCTGTAACCGTCCTATATCAATAGGTTGAGAGTTGGTATCGAACCCATTAATACCTTGATAACCAGTAGATTTAATCTTGACTTTGACTTTTTTATCCAACCAGCCAGATTGATATTTAATAGTTGTTGATTGCAGATTAAATGTATTTTTAATCGTCTCTGTTGCCAAATTAGCACCGGTGCTTTCATCTATTAATTCAACAGTGACAGTTTCTGGAAGTCTGTATTTATCTGTATATAAAGAAGACCAGCCGATAACTAAATCATCACCCACAAAAACCGGTTTCCACGAGCGTTCATTGGGAGAAATGGTACCTTTACTCATTGGTTTTACAGCAGATAGTTTTATTTCAGGCTTACCATAAATCTCCTGTACATAACTATTGTTGCTCGCCAGATAATAGTCATCTCCCGCCACTTTCGCGGTTAGCTCTACTTGCCCTGGTTTCTGTACCTTTAAATTGCTTCCGTTCTGATTCACCGTCAGGACATTACTATCTGAAGATGACCACACTATGTTAGGGATTGGAGCACCATTTGGCGATTGCAGTGAAACATTATCCGTAATTTTTGATTGAACGATAGATCGGTTAAAATTAATAGGGAATGATTTCTTATTCACAACCAGTACATAGGTAGCCGTGCCAGCCTTGAAGCGATCATCTTGTACAGATTTCACTGTAACTTGTGCCGTATCTGGTTTCCTCGTGATGATATCACCTTTTTTAGCATCAATAATCGCCACTTCACTATTATTGATTTCCCAATTTAAGGTTAATCCACTGATATCTACGTCGCTGTTTTCTACCGTAGGGTGATATGCAGCAATTGTTTCCCCCCATTCTTTACTTTGCTTGGACTGCTGGAATTTCAATTTAGGATCAGCCCGCTCAACCTCAAGCTGATAACTGGCCGTCCCCATAGCATAGGTATCGTTCGGCAGTGTTACCGCTGAAATATTCACCACGCCCGCTTTGAGCAATTCAATTTCGCCGGTCGCGGTATTCACTTTGGCAACATCCGAGTTATCGCTGCTCCAGTGCGCGGTTATTCCTGCGGGTAAGGCCGTTTTTAACGACTGAGGTTGCAGCTTCTTACGGGTGTAAACTGTCGGAACATTTTGGTTAGCAAAAATCAGCCGCGGAATGATATTCCCCACCAGCAGTTGGGGTTGCTGAATCAAATCCTTGCCGTTGATGCTGGCAATAAATTTGGTGTTCCCTTTGGTGGTTGAGGTCACTTCAGTGCTGTATGTCCCATCACCATTATCCGTCATTGGGTTAGCGGTGAATTTGATACCTTTCAGTTTATTACTGTCGGTTAACTTAACCAGTTGGCCTTTCAATAAGTTGCCAAACTTATCTTTTAGCGTGGCGGTTAATTTAGCCTTGGTGTTGCCACTGGCATCAATACTAGCCACATCCACCACAAAACCAGACTGAGCGGGATCGACATCTCCAGCAACCGTGCTCACATCTGCTGCCGCCATAACTTGGGTGCGAACCTGCGCCTCCATTTTATATTGGCCTAAGCGACTGGTACTCAATTTGGTTTCCGCAACACCGGTTTTGCCGGTATAGCTCAGACCATCATATTTCCCTTCACCCTGAGCCAAACGCCACGCAACCGGGTAGTTCTCCAACAGATTATTATTGGCATCAACAACCTTGGCCGTATAGGTGACGTTGTCCACATCATCAGCTTTAAACGTTGTTTGGTTTACCTTAACCGCGTCTAATTGAGCCGTTGCAGTATCACCTATCAACACTACATTGACTGTATTTGGCAAAGGTTTGCCCGCAACAGAGACAGTAACCGCATGATTACCGGCCTGAGTGCCTTTAATCGTCACCAAATAGCCACCAGACGGATTAGCGCTGGTCACGATTTTCAGGCCTTGCTCCCCATCTTTTGGCGACGTGGTGATTTGGCTTTGCAGATTAGGTAACGGGTTACCTTTACTATCCGCAATATCAACCTGCACCGTGGCAATATCGAAATTATCAGCAGTGATGTTGCCTTGCAGCAACGTCAGCTGGGATTTGTTGATGTCCACCCCACCACTGCTAAAAGTAACCGCAGTGGCCTGCAAACTGTTGTTGCCTACCGCCGCAGTGACCAGAGCATCACCTTGCACATCGCGGCTGATTTCAACTTCTGCCACGCCTGCACTGTTAGTTAAGCTAATCAATTTACCAATAATCAGTGTGTCGCGGTTCACTGACCAATGCACCGGAATATCTGCACCCAACAGGTTATCGTGCGCATCTTTGATGGTCGCCTGATAAGTGACTTTATCACCCACCGCAACAGCCACGGATTTCAATGGCTTAACTTCAGCAATCTTGGCCGTGCTGATATCAGCAATAACCTTTAGCTTCTGTTTAGCTAAGTCGGTGCCATCAAGCGTAGTGACAATTTCACCCTCACCGGCTGTAGTCCCGCTAATGGTTGCACTATAGACGCCATTCGACACTTCAGTAAATTGACCAACCGATACTCCCGGTAAACCGAGTGCATTGACACTAATTTTCCCACTTTGGCCGGTTAATGGATTGCCATTAGCATCATTGACCTTAACTGTCAGTGTGGTGGTGGCAGTACCATCAGCCACCAGATTCGCAGCCGATACACTCGCGGATGATTGTGCTATCGCAATCCCACCGGCGGTAAAGGTCACAGGTAGCGCGTCCATCTGACTGCTGCTGCTGACAATAGCCGTAACCGTCGCGTTACCCGCTTGTTTGCTGGTCAGAGTGACAGTCGCCATACCTGATGCATTGGTTTTGGTGATAGCAGCCAACTCACCCAGAGTGGTTCTCCAACCCACTGAGACATTAGCGAGACTTGCGTTACCTTTAGCATCTATCACAGTGGCGGTATAAGTAATACTCTCCTTGCCGTCAGCTTTGGCCGTTTTGATATTCGAGGTGACCGTTTTCAATGCAGCGGTCTTATTATCCGCTTGTAAGGTTAGCTTCTGTGTTTTACTCACATTGCTCCCCTTAACTGTGGCAGTTAAATTAACCTCACCTTCTTTGGTGCCGGTGATAGTGGCTTGATAAACCCCTTTTACCGCTGATTCAGTGATAGGGCCGACGGTGACATGGCTGGCGACGGATTGAGAGAACTCAATCTTGTTCTCTTGGCCCGAAACCGGGTTGTGGTTGGCATCACGCAGAGTCAATTTCAGCGTGGCGCTTTGCTTACCATCGGCAATGATCATATTCGGCTGTAACAACAAATCTGCGTTGGTCATCACCGGTGTTACCGCGACAAACTCCGCCTCATTGCTGTTTTTCACCGGCGTTGTTGCATTATTGCCGGAGGTTAACTGGACAGAAAGATCAACCTTGCCCGCCTGTGTACCAGTGATGGTTTGTGTACTCACGCCGTTGGCATCGGTAGTGGTTGATGGGTTGGCAACATTATTGATATTGCTGCCCCAGCTTAGAATCATCCCGCCAACCGGGTTACCATTAGCATCTTTAACTGTCGTCACATAACTGATCGAGCTGGAACCATCAGGTGCGGTCACTTTGCTACCCGTCACAACTACACTCTCGATCTTCGCAGTTTGGCGATCAGCATTAAAGGTAATCGGTAATGCAATATCCTTGGCAGCATTGGCAAGTGTCGCGCTGATTTGCGCTGTGCCCGCTTTCTTAGAGGTGATATTGACCGTCGACTTACCGGCGCTATCCGTCTGGCTAGTTGAGTTATCAATACTGACCGGATGCCCGTTCTCATCTTTCCAGGTGATATTTTCAGCCTTCACTGGGTTTTTATTCCCATCAACTACTGTAACGCTATAAGTCACCTTGTCTTTATCATTAGCAACAAAATCACGCTGAGACACCGGTGCTATGGTTATGATCGCAGTACTGCTATCAGCCGTAAGTTCAACCTTGGTAGGCGATATACTTTGATTGCCATTAACAGAGGCTTTAACTGTGGCAGAACCCGCCTTAATACTGACAAGATCTATAGTCGCTTCACCCTGACTGTTGGTCGTGGTCATTGTGGTGGTAGCCTGCGCCGGAGTAAATTCGCCCAGATTGGTTTCCCAAAGAACCTGACTATTCGCCACCACATGGCCATTGCTGTCTTTCACCACCACTTTGTAAGTGACCGGTGCCTTGCCATCGGCAACCTGCGTGGTGTTAGTCGGTGCTAACCAATCAGTTATTTTGGCCGTCACGGCATCAGCGGTGAAACTCAGCTTTTCGGTTGCCAGATTAAGCGCCAAATCGCCTTTCACTACCTGCGCGTTAATGGTGATATCACCCACATCAGTGCTGGTAAGAGTAATCTGTGTTTCACCCAAATCATTGGTTTGGGTCATCCCCGTAGCGGGAACGAAACTGACCTTATGACCCGGAACTGTCCAGACGATACCTTCATTTTTAATCGGATTGCCATTGGCATCGATGACTTTGGCATTGAGGGTAATGCTATCTGTACCATTGGCCGCAGCACTGTTTTTGCTTACAGGAAGCAACGTAATTTGAGCGCTTTGACGATCAGCAATAAAGACTACTTCGCCCGCGTTATAAGGCTTGCCGCCAACAGTCGCCGTGACTTTGGCCGTTTCTGCCTTGGTGCTCACGAACTCAATAGAGGTTTCGCCATTAGCATCGGTGGTGGTAGTGGTGCTGCCCTGAACAAAGGAGCCGATATTGCTCGACCATTCCACCGCTGCACCAGGGACGACATTGCCCTGCTTGTCTGTAACCTTCACTTTATAAATGGTTGTGTCTTTACCATTAGCGACCGCTTGAGCGGTGGTGGTAGTGACAGTAAAGTCGGTGGCCTTCACCGTCATGGTGCTGTTATCTGCTTTAATTTCTATCGCCCCCGCAGAAACAGGAGCCTCAGTACCGACCTGTACCGTGATATTGGCGGTACCGGTCACCGTGGAACTGAAAGCATTTTCTGCAATACCGTGTTCGTTAGTAATACTGGTGACGTGCTCAAGCCCCGGCGAATTTAAATCGCTAACCCACTTAACTTCAACGCCCGGCACCGGATGACCTAATGCGTCAGTCACTTGCACTTCAAGCTTGGTTTTATCCGCAGCATTAGCGGTTATGGATGGAGTAGCAATAGAAACAGATGCGCTGCCATTAATTGTCGCGGTAGTTGTATCCGCAGTTTGAGTCAGAATAATGGGATTCAACTGAACCCCACGCACCGTTGGGGTAATCTCAAAACGCCCAACCGAGCTGCCGCTGGTCACAGTGGCTTCATAAACACCGGGCTGAATCTCCTGCGCGTCACCTATCACTAGCGGAGTGAAACTTTTGGCGCGAGGAACATTGCCCGTGACGTCGCGCACCGCAAACGTGATGTTACGCGCTACACCGCCGACGGCCACACCGGCATCAGCTTTTAACGCCAACTGGAGTATCGAACGGCTGATAGTATTTGCTGGTAATGTCGGCGGCGTTAATGAAGAGACACTATTGACGCTATTAATATTGACGCCGGTAACATAAATATTCGTCGAGCTGGAAGTGGAGTAATTCCCTTTTTTATCCACCGCACGCCCGCTTAATACATAAGCATTCGCCGCACCATCAATATAGGGCGGAAAAGCGACGTGATAGACCAAATTACCGCGGTCACTAATTTGCCCACCGGCCAGAATCACATCGGCGGCATCCCACTCGATACGATCCAAACCATGACGGGCATTAAAGGTATAATTTATCGGTAAGACTTGTGCTTCTTTCCCACTGATATTGTCAGGTAAATTTAATGTCACTACCTGTTGCTTACGGTATTCCAGCACAATATTGTTATTGCGATCGACCAAATCCATGCGGCTACCGGCCAGAGTCCGGGTTGCTTGCACCGCTGCGGGATCTATCTGCTGCTGCCAAGGAGTATTGATTTCGTAGTTGACGGCAACATTCACTCCAGTTTTCTTTTTACCGCCGTTACCAATAGTATGCTCGAGGCCTAAGCTCACTAGTGGAATCGGGGTATAGCTGACACCAGCAGTTAATGCCGACGGGTTTTTCTGCCTTTCGTTAATGCCAAACAAGGCGACTTCGTCACCGAAGTATTGCTCATACATTAACTTCCCGCCTAACTGCGGGTAATGAGGTAAATAGGCTTCGGTGCGAATGTCATACCCATTGGCCGCACGCTCGTCATAATCTTCAAGCTGAGCGGAATGTTTCCACCCACCCAAACGATGATAACTATTCGCTGAGAGCTTAAGGTAATCCCGCGCCAATTCACCGCCCAATCCTACGCGCCGATGGGCATTGCCGGATATTTGTTGGTCAAAGAAAATGTTATAGCCGTACATCCAACCAGACACATAATGGCGTTGCCCCAACCCAATATTCATAATATTGCGTTGATCTATACGACGAAAACCAAACTGGCTGAAGGCCAGTCTATCTGGCTGGTCATAGAGAGGGATAAATAAATCCAGTTCTGACCCATTGAAATCATTCTTGTCGTCAGCCTGCAATTTAACCTGAGCCTGACCGATATGGCCTAACCATTCCTCAACCGTTTTCGCCGTGGAGGATAACAACATTCCCTTGGCTAAACGAGAGAATGCATCGACACGGTTCTCGCTGCTTAACGAATTCCCTACCTGGGACAAATGAGAAGCAGCCAAAGAGGCTTGCTGGGTAGCCCGTTGCTGTTCTTCCTGATTAGGAACATAAACAACCGCACCGTATTTGACCGCGTCAAAAGCACTGCGACTGTTATATAAATTGATGTTTAACGCCCAAAGCTCATCGACAGATAAGCCATAGCTTGCTGCAACCGACTCAAGTGTATCGGTTGGGGTGAGCGTATGAAGCTGCTTAAAAAGTACTGTTTTTTTCGTAACATCACTGCTCGCCTGAGTGCTAAAACTCATCGAATACAGTGGAAGCGTACTCAATAATATTTGTAAAACTATTTGCGCATATGCAATGATTTTCTTAAGAAAACCAGCACACAAATAACGCCCTATGCCTTTAAAAATCGGACCCATTATAAAATTCCTGATTTGTTATTTGCTTAATCAAACACGCATTAATTCAAAGTAGATTTAGAATATAAATACACATGAAAGGAGGTTTAAAAATGCATGGACAAGCTAATAGAAATTGATCAGGCGGATAATATGGCGAATAGTGAAATGATAAAAAGGAATAGCTCGGAATTTAATCGGGCTAATAATGAATTATAAAAATAGCGGCATTAGATTTTAATTCAGAAGTTTTCCGAAAAGAGAATATATCACTCAGCCAGAGAAGAAATCAGATGAAGAATCGTTATGCAACGCAATCAGCAATAATTAACTAATTGATATTATTGAATAAAAATATCAATTGGAAGTGTTGTTTTTATTGATAAGAAAAGGTAGAAAGAATTCCTAATAGAAAATAATATTAAAAAGAGCTGATAAGTTCTTATCAGCTCTGCTCACTAAGCTAGTACGCCATTGGCTAGACAAGTGCACCGTAAATCGTTAATAACGCCACCACAACAATTCCTGTCAGGGTGACTTTTCGTGCCAAAGAGACCGCTGCCCTTGGTGTTTGTACCGGATCTAAATGGGGGTCTCGTGCCAGCGAATATTGTGCAAGTTGAGTCAGCACTTGGTATTGCGGAGAACGGAAATCGCCCAATGAAGCAAACCAGGCGGGTAACGCTCTTTCGCCGTGCCCTAATAATGCATAGGCCACCCCAACTAAACGCACCGGGATCCAATCAAGCCAGTGCAAGATGCGGTCAATACCCGATTGTGAGCGCTGTAAAGGAGTGTGATGACGCGCCAACCAGGTTTGATAGCCACGTAACATCGCATACCCGGCTAAAGCCACCGGGCCATAGTTAACACAAACGACAAACCAGAAGATCGGCGCTAAATAGTAACGGAAGTTTATCCATAACAATGCATTTTGCAGGGATTCCAACCGGGCTTTTTCACCACTATCCATCGGTAAACCATGGATGAGTGCTAACTCCTCGGCCATTTTATCAGTAGCATGAGCATCGCCCTGACGGGCAGCTTTCAAATAAGCTCGGTAATGTTTACGTATTCCACCAGCACCAATGCACAGTAGGCAGACGAGTATCCAGCTCAACAAGAGGGGGAAGCCAAATAAGATATTTTGTATTAGCCGTAAAATTAGCCATACCAGCGCCATCCACCCCGCCGTCAGTAAAATTGTCTGTACCAACGAAAAATGGCGTAAACGCGTAAATATCACTTCAAGGCGATGATCTAGCTGCCAATGTTCGCCCAGTTTAAATAAGCGCTCCCATGCTAGCACCAGCAACAGCGTAAACAGTGTCATTAGCTCTTACTCTCCCTTTGCACTTAACCCGCCCACAAACAGGGCATATGCCTCCCGGCATGCATAAACGACAATATCAGACGAGGTGACAAGCTAATACGTACTCGGCCATGAACCTCTGGTTAATACTGCATGACTCCCGTATTACGATAGTAAAGATAACTTTGCCAAACTCTGTTGATACAACCCCCAGTCAAAAGCGGGGCCTGGATCTGTTTTACGCTCTGGCGCAATATCGCTATGGCCTGTAACCCGCTCCGCAGTTATTGGATAAGAGGCAAATAGCAATGCGCTAATCTCAGACAAGCTTTGATATTGCGCGGCCGTAAACGGTAACACATCCGTGCCCTCCAACTCGATCCCAATAGAGAAATCGTTACATCGCTCACGCCCAGCAAATATCGAGACTCCGGCATGCCAGGCGCGTTTATCAAAGGGAACATATTGAATAATTTCGCCATCCCGGCGGATTAGACAATGGGCTGACACACGCAAGTGAACAATATCGGCAAAATAAGGATGCTCATCCGCATTGAGAGTGCCAGTAAACAGCTGATCGATATACGGGCCGCCAAACTCACCGGGAGGCAAACTAATATTATGGATCACCAACAGAGAAGGATCTTCGCCTTCAGGCCGCGGGTCAAAGTGAGGGGAAACGACCCGTTTGACCCCAGAAATCCAGCCATTATCTAACTGCAAGTTACTTTCTAACTGCATCGTTTACCTAAGCCTCTAACCTAAATAGTACACTTCAACCGGCTCTTTTATGGCACTTCTACCAGCAACAGAGTAGCATGTTTGGACAACTATCTATCCGCCATTTCGGAGTTTTCTATGCCGACCCGCAGCTATAATGCCGACAGCCGCCGCGCCGAGCTATTGGAACGAATTCAACGTGATATCCCGTCTGCTGTTGCTCAAGCTTTGAGTGAAGACCTTGGTGGTGAAGTCAACGCAGACCGCGACCTCACCGCACAATTACTGCCAGCAGATAAGCAGGCAGAGGCAACCATCATTACCCGTGAAGCTGGCATTTTTTGTGGTGAAGGCTGGTTGAATGAAGTGTTTATTCAACTTGGCGCCCAAGTCTCTGTCACATGGGAAGTTAAAGATGGTGACAAACTGGTAGCGGATCAGGTTCTTTGCCATCTGACTGGCCCCGCACGAATTCTGCTGACGGGTGAACGTACCGCACTTAACTTCCTGCAAACTTTATCGGGTGTCGCTACCGAAGTGAACAGCTATGTGTCCGCACTCTCTGGATTGCATACCCAATTACTTGATACCCGGAAAACCGTGCCGGGGTTACGCACGGCGTTGAAATACGCAGTCCTCTATGGTGGTGGTAATAACCATCGGCTTGGTTTATCAGATGCTTTCCTTATTAAGGAAAATCACATTATTGCTGCCGGTTCGATTAAAGAAGCAGTTGCCAAAGCATTTAGGATGCATGCCGATGTCCCTGTGGAAGTTGAAGTTGAATCCCTTGATGAACTACAGCAAGCCCTGGAAGCGGGTGCTGACATCATCATGCTAGATAACTTCACCATTCCAATGATGCGTGAAGCGGTAAACCTGCGCGATGAACTGGCCAAACCCCAGAGCAGCGCACAACTGGAGGTTTCGGGCAACGTCACACTGGAAACGCTTCGCAGCTATGCTGAAACAGGGATTGATTTCATTTCCGTAGGTGCCCTCACCAAACATATTACGGCCCTAGACCTGTCTATGCGCTTTAAATAATCCTACCAAACAATACTCGGCGGATGGCTCTAAATAGCAGACTCTGACTCTGTTTTGCGAGCACCGCCGAAGTTATCTGTAATGCTACTACAAGAACATAAATAACCAACAGTACGCTTCGCAAATCGGTCTCTTTCCTCTATGACCACTTATTTAAAAAGTGCACTCTACCCACGTTTTCTCAAACACATGGAGAGTGTCAAATGGCTAATCAAAGAGGTTTTACATTAATTGAATTGATGGTTGCGATTGCCATCATTGCAGTTCTCAGTGGTATTGGTATTCCGTCCTATCAACGCTATATCCAAAAAGCAGCGCTCACCGATATGTTGCAAGTCATGGTTCCTTATAAAATGGCAGTAGAGCTTTGCGCTCTGGAACATGCCAGCCTTGATAGCTGTGATGGCGGAAAGCAAGGTATCCCCACAGGGGGAACATCCCGTTATGTCAGTGCGACCACCATAGATAAAGGAGTCATCACACTTACGGGGCAGCAAACACTGGCCAATCTGACTCTGGCTATATCACCCACAATAAATAACAGTGGAAATATCGTTTGGACAAGAACATGCACCTCAGCAGATAGTAGTATTACCGATAGCTGTAAGACTGTATTTCGTTTTAATGATAAGGCCTAACCAATGGCTGAACTCATGGAACATCCAAACGAAATGATAAACAGTGAGTTACACACGCTCTGTCGGCGTCATGGGTCAATCGCTTTAAAACTCGATAGTCAGAGCCTAACCATAGCCTCATCTGGCCCAGTCAATGAGGTGTTATTAACCGCGCTGCGTTTTGCTTGTGGTCGTAAGATCAAGGTGGAATGCTGGCCAGAAGCCAAGATTGAGCAGTCATTAAATCTGGCACTGTCCACAAAATCTGACATGAACAAAGGGATAAAATCCAAAGAAAACCCTCACGGCATACCCCAACAAAATGGAGAACAGCCAAGGACAACAACATCCGGCACACAGATACAGGGATCGGATGAAACGTTACTGGATAATGAAAGTGACATACCCGTTATTCAATTTATTACACAAACACTGAGGTTGGCTATCCAGAAGCGCGCATCAGACATTCATTTTGAACCTTATCAACATCATTACCGTATTCGCTTAAGAATTGATGGTGTATTGCATGAATCCCCACCGCCGGCAGGTGAGTTGTCCCGCCGAATTAGCAGTTGTCTAAAGGTGATGTCCAAACTGAACATTGCTGAAAAACGGTTAGCACAAGATGGTCAGTTGACACTACTGTTAGACGGCGTCCGCTACTCGATGAGAATAGCAACGCTTCCGGTGCAATATGGTGAAAAAATCGTACTGCGTATCCTCAATATAGAACAGCAACCTACGCTGGAAAAACTGGGGCTAACAATAGCGGCTCACAAACAGTTAACTCAAGCACTCTCAGCCCCACAGGGTTTAGTTCTGGTTACTGGGCCAACAGGTAGCGGCAAGACCGTGACTCTTTATTGCAGTCTGGATCAACTCAATCAGCCGCAAGTCAATATCTGTAGCGTTGAGGACCCTATTGAGATCCAAGTTGATGGCATAAATCAAACACAAACCAACAGTAAGATTGGGCTAGATTTTTCTAGTGTATTACGCGCGATGCTTCGCCAAGACCCTGATATTATTATGCTTGGTGAGATTCGGGATAACGAAACGGCGGAAATAGCCGTTAAGGCGGCGTTAACAGGGCATTTAGTTCTATCAACACTGCATACTAACTCCACGGCTGAAACATTGGTACGGCTCACTCAAATGGGGGTCGAGCGTCACTTAATCGCCTCCAGCCTAACATTAGTCATCGCCCAACGATTAGTCCGAAGATTGTGTCTACACTGCCGTCAGCCATCACCCGCACCTTTCCACACTTCACAAAATATATGGGCGAGCCCGCTGCAACATTATCTTGCAGTGGGCTGCGAACACTGTTGCGCCGGTTATTATGGTCGAACGGGTATTTACGAAATGCTAAATGTAACCCCCCCTATCCAGCAAGCTTTGCTCAATAATCTCAGCCCACCAGAACTCACTCAAATTGCACAGGAACAAAAGCAAGTTACATTACTTTCGGCGGGTTTGGCATTAGTTGAAAACGGTGTTACCACCCTCAGTGAAATAAATCGTGTGGTAGGATTCTTAGGTGAAACTGAGGCAATACTGTGAGTTCTCAGCGTTTATTTTACTGGAAAGCTATTAATACTGCGGGGCAATTACAAACCGGCGTGTTATTGGCAATGGAAAGAAATAGTGTTTATGAACATATGCTGCGCCATGGTTTACAGCCACTCAATGTTAGAGGTGGGAGGCGACTATCAGTGAGCTATTGGCGAGGGGAACGCCTTATCAATGTGACTCGCCAATTAGCAACGTTATTGCAAGCTGGCTTACCTCTTGTTAGTAGCTTGCAATTGTTGGCAAAAGAAATGGATGCCTTACCATGGCAGTGTTTATTACACGAGATAAGCCAACAGGTCTCTCAGGGGCAATCATTCTCAGAGGCAATGGAATGTTACCCTCACACTTTCCCTCAATTATATCCCCCCGTGATTGCTATGGGGGAGTTGACGGGTAATCTTGAGCAGTGCTGCGTACAATTGGTCCTGCATCAGGAACGGCAACAAAAACTGCAAAAAAAAGTGATTAAGGCACTTAAATATCCGGTATTTGTCTGTGTTATTGCGTTGATTGTCAGTATTATCATGCTAGTTTTGGTACTGCCTGAGTTTGCACAAATATACCAATCATTTGACACACCATTACCGACGCTAACTGCAACACTGTTATTAATGTCTGCCTGCCTGACAGCTTATGGGCCATATCTCGCCGCATTATTAATATCCCTTGTTATGAGCTATTTATACATACGGCGGCATCGACGTTATTACCAACAATTGGAACAAAAGCTTTTATTACGTATTCCATTAATATCTGTATTGATACGTGGCAGTTGTCTCAGTCAAATTTTTCAAACACTGGCAATCACTCAGCATGCGGGGTTACCACTGACCGCCGGATTAGATGCCGCACTTCGCTCTATTAATAACGATACCTATAAGCAAGCACTGAGAAGCATTCAAAAACAGATCAACCAAGGGGTTCCACTCTATATGGCCCTCTCTCAACACCCTCTATTTCCTCCTTTATGCCAACAAATGGTCCGTGTGGGTGAAGAGTCTGGTGCGCTTGAGGTGCTATTAGAGAAATTGGCCAGTTGGCACCAACAGCAAACCCAGGATTTGGCAGACAATCTTACTCAAATGCTGGAGCCACTTTTAATGCTCGTTATAGGCAGTATCGTGGGGATTTTGGTAATCGCGATGTATTTACCGATATTTCAGTTAGGAGATGTTATCGGGTAAATAATGTTATTAGAGAAAGGTTTTCCAGCGGAAATTTTATTGAAAAGAGGCGTTAAACCACGCCCCTTTTCATATCAATCATAAAACTCGAGATTGCTAACTAGCAGAGCACAACTTGCTCTCGAAAACCCAATATCAGTTGCTACCGAACACGCGGTTTTCTTGCTCTGCTACACGAATAAAAGTGGTGCGTTTAGTCAGTTCTTTTAAATGCGATGCACCCACATAAGTACAAGCGGAACGCAAACCGCCCATAATGTCGCGAACAGTATTATCAACGGAGCCGCGTAATGGCAGTTTAACCGTTTTACCTTCCGCAGCACGGTACTGCGCAACACCACCTACATGACGTTTCATGGCGGATTCAGAGCTCATACCGTAGAACAGCATAAACTTCTCGCCATTCTCTTCAACAACACGGCCTTCACACTCATCATGCCCAGCTAGCATACCGCCCAACATGACAAAATCTGCGCCGCCACCGAAAGCTTTCGCTACATCACCCGGAACAGAACAACCACCATCACTAACAATCTGCCCACCCAAGCCATGCGCTGCATCAGCACACTCGATAACCGCCGACAACTGCGGATAGCCGACACCTGTTTTCACACGAGTGGTGCAAACCGAACCAGGCCCAATGCCAACTTTAACAATATCAGCGCCCGACAGAATAAGTTCTTCGACCATCTCACCGGTCACCACATTCCCCGCACAAATAACTTTATCTGGGCATGCTTCACGAGCTTTTTGTAAGAAGGAGACAAAATGCTCTGAATAGCCGTTAGCCACATCAATACAGATAAATTTTAAGGCCGGTGATAACGCCAAAATTTGTTTCATTTTGTCGAAATCAGCAGAGGACGTCCCGGTAGAGACCATGACATGACGTAAGACTGATTCAGGAACCCGTTTTACAAACTCACCCCACTGTTCAACAGTGTAGTGTTTGTGAACCGCGGTCAAAACATCGAATGATGCCAGTACTTCTGCCATGCGGAAGGTGCCAACAGTATCCATATTGGCGGCGATGATAGGTACACCAGACCAATTCCAACCTGAATGTTTGAAAGTAAACTGGCGTTCCAATTCGACTTCAGAGCGACTTTTCAGTGTTGAACGTTTAGGACGGATTAACACATCTTTAAAGCCTAGTTTCAAACCTTCTTCAATACGCATGGCTAATTATTCCTGGTTATTGGCGATAGATCGCAAAATGTGATCGGGCGTAAATCACGCCATCCCAGTGAAGCTATCATACGCATGAATAATTCTACGGCAAGACTGCGAATCCACCTTTATTTGCGCTACAATCCCACAAATTACCTGAAGAGTCTCAATCCCGCGGCTATCCCCGTGCTCACTTCGTTTATTTTTCCGCGTAGCTCAAACAGAATGCAGTCCTTGCTATGCCTTACCACCTGCTTTCAGATACAATTCGGCCACTCACTAACTGTATGCAAGGCTAGGCAATGACCTATATTGTCGCCCTCACCGGTGGAATTGGCAGTGGTAAAAGCACAGTAGCAGATGCATTCGCCAATCTCGGTGTCCCGCTGGTTGATGCCGATATTATTGCTCGTCAGGTGGTTGAACCCGGCATGCCCGCGTTAATAGATATCGCCTCCCGCTATGGGGGAACTATCTTGCACGCAGATGGCACATTGAACCGTGCAGCATTACGCGAGAAAATTTTCAGTGAGCCGCAGGAAAAAGCATGGTTAAATTCATTGATGCACCCATTGATCCAACAGGAAACTCAACGCCAACTCGCCAGTATTAATGAGTCATACGTACTTTGGGTTGTCCCGTTGTTGGTTGAAAATGGTTTACATCACCGTGTTAATCGTGTGTTAGTGGTAGATGTTTCACCTGAAATACAACTCGCTCGAACAATGGCGAGAGATGGCATTACCCGCCAACAGGCAGAAGATATTTTAGCTTCACAGGTTTCGCGGCAACAGCGGCTAGCCTGTGCTGATGATATTATTGACAATAGCGGCGATCCGATAGTTATCGCCCCGCAAGTTTCTTTATTACACCAGCAGTATTTAAAATTGGCAGCTGCGGCCCAACAGGATCTACATCGATGAGTGACCTCACCTCAACAATACTTTTTGAACACCCGCTCAATGAGAAAATGCGTACCTGGCTGAGAATGGAGTTTTTACTACAACAATTAGAAAGCCAGCGTACGTTAGATAATATTGCCAGTGCATTAACGTTTTTCCGCACGGCATCAGATTTAATTGATGTCCTTGAGCGCGGTGAAGTCCGTACTGATTTGCTTAAAGAATTAGAACGCCAACAACAGAAATTACAACTATGGACAGACATGCCCGGTGTTGATATGTCATTGGTGGATTCCTTACGCGGCCAATTAAAAAGCCGGGCCTCAGTATTGATGTCTGCGCCACGTATCGGGCAATCATTAAAAGAAGATCGTTTAATTAGTGTTGTTCGCCAACGCCTGAGTATCCCGGGCGGCTGCTGTAGTTTCGACTTACCCACTTTGCATACCTGGCTGCATCAGCCCCAAGAACAGCGTAATCAACATATTGCCAAATTACTGGAGAGCCTAACCCCGCTCAATCAGTCGCTCACTATTATTTTAAACTTAATTCGCCAATCTGGCCCTCTGCGGGCACAAATCAGCTTAAATGGTTTCTTCCAAGACAATGCGGAAGGGGCTGATTTATTGAGATTACGTCTGCCGCTAGACCCACAGTTGTATCCACAGATTTCCGGCCATAAAACACGATATGCAATTCGCTTCTTACCACTCGACAGTGAAAATGGTACCGTGCCGGCGCGTTTATCGTTTGAATTAGCCTGCTGCTGAGTTTTTGATTAGTCGCTGGCATTGTGGATAGATTTTAGGAGAAAACATGGAAACCGAAGTCATCGAGGTCAACTGTCCGACCTGCGGCAAAATTGTTATCTGGGGTGAACAAAGCCCTTATCGCCCATTCTGCTGCAAGCGTTGTCAGCTGATTGATTTAGGTGAGTGGGCCGACGAAGAAAAACGCATTTCCAGTAATGGTGAGCTATCTGACAGTGATGAATGGAGCGAGGAAGAGCCGCCTAAGCACTGATCCCCGATGACTCCACAAAATAGAGCAACCTAATAATATTAGATACAATGCAATACCCAAAGTAATTGAAGTTTCAGGTAGGCAGCCAGCGAAAGACAAATTGGTTGTAAACTATTTTGAACAGCGCTTGCGCTGGCCCGTAGGGTGAGCCTCTGATGAGGCTCATAATCCCGATGAGCTTACTAAAGTAAGTGATTCGGGTAAGTGAACGCAGCTAGCAACCCTGCAACTTTAAATACGAAGGGTAGTCAGTAATTCAATAATGGCTGCATTAGCAGGTGGGAACTCTTCAGCCAACAAGTCAGACTGCTGCACCCAGCGCATTGGCTGGCCTTCGCGACCAAAAGGCTCACCATCCCATGCTTCAACCATATAAAAACTTAATGTTACAATGCGATCGGTAAATGTGTGCTCTAACACTTTAAGCAAAACCGCCTCTTTCACCGCAATTCCTGTTTCTTCCAATAGCTCACGTTTTAATGCAACTTCGGGTGTTTCACCCTGCTCAATTTTGCCGCCGGGGAATTCCCAAAATCCAGCCATATGAGAATCAGCAGCACGCTGGGTAATAAAAATTTCTTGCTGAGAATTACGGATAATCCCAACTGCAATTTGTAAGTGTTTCAATTATTTTCTCCTGTCAGGGCATCAATGTTGGCTTGAGCACTCTTCCAGTTCACTCGCACTAAAAAGATAAGCAAAATAAAGGGCGGTGTTTAAGCCGCCCTCGTTATCAATGCATCAACTTTATGCCTAAAATATTACTGTAGGCGGCCGTGGCACTGTTTGTATTTCTTACCTGAACCACATGGGCACGGATCATTACGCCCGACTTTGCGCTCAAGGCTGGCAGCCACATTGGCTTCTTCCTGTGACATCAGTGCGCTGTTATCAGATTCGTGGCTAAGTTGTTGCTGTTTAGCCAAACGCTCAGCTTCTTCGCGACGTTGTACTTCCAATGCTTCAACTTCTTCCGGCATCCGTACTTGCACTTTGCTCAATACACTGATCACTTCATATTTCAGCGATTCCAGCATCGATGCGAACATAGTGAAGGATTCACGCTTATATTCCTGTTTAGGATCTTTTTGCGCGTAGCCACGTAAGTGAATACCCTGACGTAAATAATCCATTGCCGCCAAGTGTTCTTTCCACAACGAATCAAGTGTTTGTAACATCACACCTTTTTCGAAGTTACGCATCATATCAAAACCAACCACTTCTTCTTTACGGTGATAATCCTCAATTGCACGTTGAAGAATACGTTCGCGTAATGTTTCTTCGTGCAGTTGTGGTTCATCTTCCAGCCATTGAGCAATTGGCATGTCCAGGTCGAAATCATTTTTCAGACGCTGTTCCAAGCCTTCAACATCCCACATTTCTTCCAGAGACTGGGTTGGAATGTAGCTATCGATAACCGTTTTGAAGACATCCTCGCGGATACTGTTAATGGTTTCGCTAACATCAGCCACGTCCAACAACTCATTACGCTGGCTGTAGATAGCCCGACGCTGGTCGCTGGCGACATCATCATATTCAAGTAATTGCTTACGAATATCGAAGTTACGGCTTTCAACTTTACGTTGTGCGTTGGCAATAGCTTTAGTTACCCATGGGTGTTCAATAGCTTCACCCGGCTTCATACCTAATTTACGCATCATGCCAGACACACGGTCAGAGGCAAAAATACGCATCAAGGCATCTTCCATTGACAGGTAGAAGCGTGAAGAACCGGCATCACCCTGACGGCCCGCACGACCACGCAGCTGATTATCGATACGGCGAGATTCATGACGCTCAGTACCAATAATGTGCAAACCGCCGGAGGCCAGTACAGCATCATGACGAATTTGCCATGCGGCTTTAATTGCCGCAATTTGGTCTTCAGTTGGGTCTTCCAACAGGGCAATCTCACTCTGCCAGCTACCCCCCAACACAATATCGGTACCACGACCGGCCATGTTGGTTGCAATGGTTACCGCACTTGGCTGACCCGCTTGTGAAACGATTTCAGCTTCCATGGCGTGGAACTTGGCATTCAGAACTTTGTGCTCAATACCAGCTTTCGTTAATTCAGCAGATACCACTTCTGATTTCTCAATCGAGATAGTCCCGACCAATACTGGCTGGCCGTTCGCAGTACGCTCACGGATATCTTCGATAATCGCGCCAATTTTTTCCTGTTCGGTCATGTAGACCAAATCAGCCAGATCCTTACGGATCATTGGGCGGTTGGTTGGAACAACAATAGTATCCAGCTTGTAAATAGAGCTAAATTCGAATGCTTCGGTATCCGCTGTACCGGTCATACCGGCCAGTTTTTCATAGAGGCGGAAGTAGTTCTGGAAAGTAATTGAAGCCAGCGTCTGGTTTTCGTTCTGAATTTCTACGCCTTCTTTCGCTTCAACCGCTTGATGCAAACCATCTGACCAGCGACGACCTTGCATGGTACGCCCGGTATGTTCGTCAACGATGATAACTTCACCGTCTTTCACGATGTAGTCAACATCACGGGTGAACAACACGTGAGCGCGCAGAGCTGCCGTTACGTGGTGCATCAACATAATGTTAGCCGGAGAATACAGAGACTCCCCCTCTTCCATGATGCCCGCTTCTACCAGCATTTCCTCAATTTTGATCAAACCACGTTCGGTCAAATGCACCTGACGTGATTTCTCATCCACAGAGAAGTGACCTTCCCCCTGGAAACTGTCTGAGTCTTCTTTTTCCTGACGAATCAGTTTTGGAATCAGCTTGTTAACCCGAATATACATCTCGGAGCTATCTTCGGCCGGGCCGGAGATAATCAGCGGAGTACGGGCTTCATCGATCAAGATGGAGTCAACCTCATCCACCAACGCGTAATGCAGTTTGCGCTGCACACGCTCTTCTGGGCTGAACGCCATGTTATCGCGCAGGTAGTCAAAGCCGAATTCGTTGTTAGTACCATAGGTGATATCCGCAGCATAAGCAGCGCGCTTAGCTGGAGCTGGCATATTAGGTAAATTGATACCTACACTCAGGCCCAGGAACTCAAACAATGGACGGTTATTTTCGGCGTCACGTTGAGCCAAATAGTCGTTAACGGTAACCACATGGACACCGCGGCCGCTCAACGCATTCAGGTAAGCTGGCAGAGTTGCAGTCAGCGTTTTACCTTCCCCTGTACGCATTTCTGCGATGCAGCGTTCGTTCAGTACCATACCGCCAAGCAGCTGCACATCGAAGTGACGCATGCCAAACACACGCTTACTGGCCTCACGCACGACAGCAAAAGCCTCAGGGATCAACGTTTCCAGCACGGCTCCGTTTGCCAGACGCTCACGGAATTCGTCAGTTTTGGCACGTAATTCCTCATTTGTCAGCTTTTCGACTTCAGGTTCCATACGGTTGATTAGATCAACTACCTTGCGCATACGGCGCAGTGTACGATCGTTACGACTACCAAAAACTTTGGTTAATAATTTAATTAGCATGATTCTTAATGTCTCTTACAAAACCACCAAACCGGTGGCCAAAAGTTGTATAAAATTGGGGTAAACCAAGAGAATAATTAGCTTATACCCGTCATACTTCAAGCTGCATGTGCGTTGGCTACATTCAATCACCCGAATCACTTACTTATGTAAGCTCATCGGGATTATCTCGCTTGCCGCCTTCCTGCAACTCGAATTATTTAAGGTATAGGATAGTAGGCCCGGCACGGATACCTTGCACTTGTGCAAGCCAGAGTCCCGGTTTGTGTAACGATAGAACAGGCCGTTTAGCCTGCTCGGTAAAGCGAATAATAGTGGGCGGTTTGAACTCGTGGGTCAGTAACGCATTGAGTGTATTCAGCAGTGCAAGCTGCTGAATTTGCAATGGTTCCACTTGCTCAGCTTCAACCACTTCTTGCACCCGTGCATATGCAGCTTGAGGTGCCAGTGCAAATGAAAGGTGACGAATAACCGTGCGCAGTGCATGCTGTTGCCAGTAGTCTACGCTGAATGAAGGGCGACGATGCATATCATGCAGCAATGCCAAACTACTAAAGTTTGTCGCACCGTAATTCTGACGGCTTT
>NZ_JBLWEX010000268.1:0-25539 GCF_048323875.1 Yersinia sp. LJYL362 | reverse complement strand
GCGAATGCCACCCGTTCTACACTGGCAAGCAGCGTGATGTTGCGACCGGTGGCCGTGTTGACCGCTTTAACAAGCGTTTCAGCGTGCCGGGTGCTAAGAAGTAATTATTGCCCGTCAGACGAAAAAAGGCCTCCAGAGGCCTTTTTTCATTTCTACTCTCAGGTTCAGATTGAACCGGATGGTAGTAGCAGGAAATCAATATTCCCAGCTATCGGGATCAACACCCAACTCACGCATTAAAATCTTCGCGGCTTCCGGGATTTCATCACTGCGCTCTTTGCGCAGGTCTTCGTCATTCGGCAGCGGCTGACCGGTAAATGCATGCAAAAAAGCCTCACACAACAATTCACTATTGGTGGCGTGGCGCAGGTTGTTCACCTGACGGCGGGTCCGTTCATCGGTGAGGATTTTTAACACCTTCAGCGGAATGGATACCGTAATTTTTTTGACCTGTTCGCTTTTCTTGCCGTGTTCAGCGTAAGGGCTGACATACTCGCCGTTCCACTCAGCCATGGGACACCTTAAATTTGTCGGAAAAATACTAAATTCTGAAAACCGGCCAATTATGCCCGATCTTCGCTGTTCTCACTAAATAAATGTCGATTTTACTAGACTAAGGTCACTGAAATAACCTTTTTTGCTATTTATTGATAGCTATTACCTTTCTATGCCATCTTTGTGGTTAAACAAATTCGTGGTTAAACAAGGCACCACTGAAACCTGACTGACATCATAAGGATATCTAAAACCTTTATAATTTTAGCGGTTATTATCCCATTGCTCAATCTATACGCAAAGAAGTTTAGATGTCCAGATGTATTGACGTCCGTAATTTGTGCGTCTACTCTGGCGTAACATTTTCTCGATATCCGGTTGGTGGAAATCCATATGACGCGTAAACAGGCAACCATAGCAGTGCGTAGCGGGTTGAACGATGACGAGCAATACGGCTGCGTTGTCCCCCCGATTCACCTCTCCAGTACCTATAATTTTATCGATTTTAATCAGCCACGCGCCCATGACTATTCACGTCGCGGTAACCCAACGCGTGATGTGGTGCAGCGGGCTTTGGCTGAGCTGGAAGGGGGCGCAGGTGCGGTAATGACCAGCAGTGGGATGTCGGCGATTCATTTGGTCTGCACCACCTTCCTTAAACCCGGCGACTTGCTGGTTGCTCCGCATGACTGTTACGGCGGTAGCTACCGCCTATTCGATAGCTTAAGCAAACGCGGTGCCTATCGGGTTCTGTTTGTTGACCAAGGCAATGAAGCAGCATTGAGCCAGGCATTGGCTGAAAAACCCAAACTGGTATTGATTGAAACCCCGAGTAACCCGCTGTTGCGAGTGGTGGATATTGCCGCTATCTGCAAAGCCGCTCATGCCGTCGGCGCATTAACGGTTTGTGACAACACCTTCCTTAGCCCAGCGCTACAGCAGCCGCTGGCGTTAGGGGCGGACTTGGTGGTTCATTCCTGTACCAAATATCTGAATGGTCATTCAGATGTGGTCGCCGGCGCGGTCATTGCCAAAGATCCTGAGCTAGCAGTTGAGTTGGCATGGTGGGCGAATAATATTGGCGTGACCGGTGCGGCATTTGACAGCTACTTGTTATTACGTGGATTACGCACACTGTCACCGCGTATGGCTCAACAGCAGCGAAACGCAGATGAAATTGTCCGCTATTTAGAGCAACAGCCTTTAGTGAAAAAGCTGTATCATCCTTCTCTGCCACAACATCCCGGCCACGAAATTGCTTGCCGTCAGCAGTCAGGTTTTGGTGCGATGCTCAGTTTTGAGCTTGATGGTGATGAGCAGGTATTGCGCCGTTTCCTCTCTGCCCTTGAATTATTTACTTTGGCAGAGTCTTTGGGGGGCGTTGAAAGCCTGATTTCCCATGCCGCGACCATGACCCATGCCGGTATGGCGCCAGAAGCGCGCACTGCCGCCGGTATTACTGATAGTTTATTGCGAATTTCCGTGGGTATCGAAGACAGCGAAGATTTGATTGCCGATTTGGACAATGCTTTCCAGTTGGCGAGACCGAGGTAAGTATGAATGCAACAGCGGTAGCAGCGGCGGTGACTGGCCGTCAACTGCATAAATTTGGTGGGAGTAGTCTTGCGGATGTGAAGTGTTACCTGCGAGTGGCCAATATTATGGCTAACTACAGTCATCCCGGCGACCTTATGGTGGTGTCTGCGGCAGGTAGCACCACAAATCAGCTGATTAGCTGGTTGAAACTCAGTCAAACGGATCGTCTTTCTGCCCATCAGGTGCAGCAGAATTTACGTCGTTACCAACATGACTTGATTAGTGGTTTATTGTCGCCAGAAATGGCCGAGCCGTTAATTAGTGAATTTATTCATGATTTGGAACGCCTGGCTGGCCTGTTGGACAGCAAAGTCGACGATGCAATCTATGCCGAAGTGGTTGGTCATGGTGAGATTTGGTCGGCCCGCTTGATGTCTGCGGTATTGAACAAACTCGATATGGATGCCGACTGGCTCGATGCTCGCAGCTTTCTGCGCGCTGAGCGTGCGGCACAGCCACAAATCGACGAAGGCCGTTCGTATCCGTTGTTGCAGCAATTAATGGCACAACACCCACACCAACGTCTGGTGGTGACAGGGTTTATTTCGCGCAATGACATCGGTGAAACGGTGTTATTGGGGCGTAACGGCAGTGACTACTCGGCCACTCAGGTCGGTGCGCTGGCGGGGGTCGAACGTGTCACCATCTGGAGTGATGTGGCGGGGGTATACAGTGCTGACCCGCGCAAAGTGAAAGATGCCTGTTTGTTGCCGTTGCTGCGTCTGGATGAAGCCAGTGAGCTGGCTCGGTTGGCCGCTCCGGTGCTACACACCCGCACCCTACAGCCGGTTTCCGGCAGCGATATTGATTTACAACTGCGCTGTAGCTATCAGCCAGAGCAAGGCTCAACTCGCATTGAGCGGGTGCTGGCTTCCGGAACGGGCGCCAAAATTGTCACCAGTCACGATGATGTCTGCTTGATTGAACTCCAGATTGCCAGCCATCATGATTTCTCGCTGGCGCAGAAAGAGATTGATTTACTGCTCAAACGTGCGCAAATCAAGCCGCTGGCGACCGGTATTCACCCTGATCGTAACCTCTTGCAACTTTGCTATACCTCCGAAGTGGTTAACAGCGCATTAAGAGTGCTGGAAGATGCCACGCTGCCGGGGAGATTATCCCTGCGCGAGGGGTTGGCACTGGTCGCTCTGGTAGGGGCTGGGGTCAGTAAGAACCCATTGCATAGTCACCGTTTCTATCAACAACTGAAAGATCAGCCTGTTGAGTTTATTTGGCAGGCAGAAGACGGCATCAGTATGGTTGCGGTGCTGCGTCTCGGGCCGACTGAGCACTTAATTCAGGGCTTACACCAATCACTGTTCCGTGCAGAGAAGCGCATCGGTTTGATGCTGTTTGGTAAAGGCAATATTGGTGCTCGTTGGTTGGAGTTATTTGCCCGTGAGCAGAAGAATATCTCAGCTCGCAGTGGTTTTGAGTTCGTGTTGGCGGGGGTGGTGGATAGCCGCCGCAGTCTGTTGAGTTATGACGGGCTGGATGCTAGCCGGATGCTGGCATTTTACGATGACGAAGCGAAAGAGCAGGATGAAGAATCCTTGTTCTTGTGGATGCGCGCGCACCCATTTGATGATTTGGTGGTGTTGGATGTGACCGCCAGTGAGTCACTTGCCGAGCAGTATCTGGATTTCGCCAGCTATGGTTTCCACGTGATTAGCGCCAATAAATTAGCCGGAGCCTCCAGCAGCAATAATTACCGCCAAATCCGTGATGCTTTTGCCAAAACCGGCCGCCACTGGTTGTATAACGCCACGGTGGGCGCGGGGTTACCGGTCAACCATACCGTGCGCGATTTGCGCGATAGCGGCGACAGTATTCTGGCCATCAGCGGTATTTTCTCTGGCACTCTGTCTTGGTTGTTCCTGCAATTTGACGGCACGGTACCCTTTACCGAGCTGGTGGATCAAGCCTGGCAACAGGGCCTGACAGAACCCGATCCGCGTGTCGATCTCTCCGGGCAAGATGTCATGCGCAAGCTGGTAATTTTAGCCCGTGAAGCCGGTTACGACATTGAACCGAATCAGGTGCGGGTGGAATCGCTGGTACCTGCGGGTGCCGATGTCGGTTCGGTGGATCAATTTTTTGAGAATGGCGAAGCATTGAACCAGCAAATGATTCAGCGCTTAGAGGCTGCCAATGAAATGGGTCTGGTGCTACGTTACGTTGCGCGCTTTGATGCCAATGGTAAGGCGCGGGTGGGCGTTGAAGCGGTACGTGCTGACCATCCGTTAGCTTCGTTGCTGCCATGCGATAACGTTTTTGCCATCGAGAGCCGTTGGTATCGCGATAACCCGTTGGTTATCCGTGGCCCAGGAGCAGGGCGTGATGTCACTGCGGGTGCCATTCAGTCTGATTTGAACCGACTCGCTCAGTTATTATAACCAATACGATATTAATCTTAAATAAACAGACGCCTGAGATGATTAATCGGGCGTCTGCTGCAAAATTACCCGGTAGGATATTTGTCAGATCTTAAGACCTGTGAGTGTGCTGTTTATTTAACAGAAAGCTGTAACATATCGGACAAATAGCGGTATTTTTGGGGTCGGCATGCGTATTCGGTTCGGATAATAATAAATTGACCGAATGTTGGTATTTGACATGCCGGTCAACCCATTGGGTGAGTTGTGTTTTGTTTATGACAATAATTTCCTGAGAGTTTCTGCTCTCGTCAGGCAATTGCGTGGTTTCTCTCTGAGCTGCTGACTGCCTTGTTGCAGCAATAATGGTTAGCAATAATATAGATTCATCAGCGGATTTTAGGTACGTCTTTCTATTTTTGTTATTATTTAGCATGTCTGGTTTAGAAATATTCTTTTTATCAATTTTAATGATTTCTTCAGGTAAATTTAATTGATTTTCGGGGTATTTATTTATTGCTTTATTTGTTTTATCGATTATTTGTATCGGTAAGATAATTTTATTATATTGTTTAGCAGGCTCTTTTATTTTCATTACTATTCCTTTTGGATAATGTGAATAGTCCACACTCATATTTTAGTTTTGCATATATGTCACATTGTTGAATATAAAAAAGCGAGTATATACTCTAAATAAATAGAGAGAATCATCCGCAGAAATAAAGGAAAACTCGGTAGCAACGGTGTTAAAGGGCATGGCGCATGAATTTTCCGCGTGTTGCAGGTGAAGATTACTCATCGGACTAAACTTATTTAACAGTTGACTCTTTAGCTAACTTCGGTCATTTTTGTGTTTAGACGTCTAAACGTATAGACGCTTGTAAATGGACAGTGACAGATAACATAAGTCGTCAAAACGACAATCATCGGCAATGGGGTAACAGGTATGAGTTTTTTCCACGCAAACCAGCGGGAAGCGCTGAATCAAAGTCTGGCAGAGCTGCAAGGCCAGATTAATGTTTCGTTTGAGTTTTTCCCGCCGCGTACCAGCGAGATGGAAGAGACCCTGTGGAGCTCGATTGACCGCCTGAGCACCTTGAAACCTAAATTTGTTTCCGTGACTTATGGTGCTAACTCCGGTGAGCGTGACCGTACCCACAGCATCATTAAAGGGATTAAAGAGCGCACTGGCCTTGAAGCCGCACCGCATCTGACCTGTGTTGATGCTTCTCCGACCCAGCTACGTGAGATTGCTACCGATTACTGGAACAGCGGTATTCGCCATATTGTGGCGCTGCGCGGTGATTTACCGCCCGATAGCGGCAAACCAGAAATGTATGCCTCTGATTTAGTGGGTTTATTGAAAGACGTCGGTGATTTTGATATCTCGGTTGCCGCTTACCCAGAAGTGCACCCCGAAGCCAAAAGCGCCCAGGCTGACTTGATTAACCTGAAACGCAAGATTGATGCCGGCGCTAACCGGGCTATCACCCAGTTCTTCTTTGATGTGGAAAGTTACCTGCGTTTTCGTGACCGCTGTGTGGCCACCGGTATTGATGTTGAAATTGTGCCGGGTATCTTGCCGGTATCGAACTTTAAGCAACTCCAGCGCTTTGCCACCATGACCAATGTGCGGGTGCCAAACTGGATGACCAATATATTTGAAGGGCTGGATAACGACCCTGAAACGCGCAAAATGGTCGGCGCATCAGTGGCAATGGATATGGTGAAGATTCTCAGCCGCGAAGGGGTGAAGGATTTTCATTTCTACACCCTCAATCGGGCAGAACTGAGTTATGCGATTTGCCATACTCTTGGGGTCAGGCCGTAATTAAAATAAAAAACCGCCAAGATTGAGCTATATATCAATCTGGCGGTTAGTTAGATACTGATTTTTTATTACTCTTTCAATTTAAAAACAAAGTTAAAACTGATTTCTTGAATATTTTTTTGTCAAAAAAGCGCTTAATAAGTTGTTTTCAGTCGGTCCTCCGGACTGTGCTTTATCTTTATTTACCGCCGCGTCAAAATTATTAATTGATGCTAGTTTTGTTGCAAATGCATTTTTAGCTGACGTTCCTTTGTGACTTTGCAAGGTAGCATCCAAGATGGATATTGAATCTTTAACGGATTTGTTTTGCTCGGGGGTTAAGGTCGTATTTTTGAGTGCAGTCATTAACACTTTTAAATCTTTAACCGTATCCATCTTGAATTTGTTATCTGATTTTGCTGCGGTTGCGATATCCTTCGCGCCTTGGGTAATTCGGGCAGCATCACCGAAACCTCGTTGGATTGGGGCACTAAATACTCTCATATTGATTCCTAATAATTTTAATAAAAGTGGTTTTGTAAGGCGCAATAATGAATCTACAAGCCATAACAATCTTTCATAAACCGATTCTAAATAAACTGGCTATTAATTGAGCGAATATGGCCCATTGATTTAGCAATAAAAAAACGGGCGCTCGGCCCGTTTTGTCTTTGTATTCATGATAATTCTACTGACGGCTAGCCGGTATTGCGCATCCCAGCCGCGACACCGGCAATGGTCACCATCAATGCTTGCTCAACACGGGCATCGGGGTGTTGCTGCTGGCGTGAGCGGTGCAACAGCTCGGCTTGCAACACGTTGAGTGGGTCGGTATAGACGTTGCGCAGCGCAATCGATTCGGCAATCCACGGCAAATCCGCCATCAAGTGGTCGTCATTGGCGATAGCCAGCACCACGTTAATATCAGCTGCCAGTTGGTCGCGTAATTGCTGGCCTAACGGCCACAATGATTTATCCACCAGACGTTGGTCATAATATTCGGCCAGCCATAAATCTGCTTTGGCGAACACCATTTCCAGCATACCAATACGGGTCGAGAAGAACGGCCAGTCACGGCACATGGTGGCTAATACTTCTTTCTTACCGGCATCGATGGCTTTCTGTAAACCGGCACCGGCACCCAACCACGCCGGTAGCATCAGGCGGTTTTGCGTCCAGGCGAAGATCCACGGAATAGCGCGCAGGCTTTCAACTCCACCGTCCGCGCGGCGTTTTGCCGGGCGTGAACCCAATGGCAGTTTGCCTAATTCCAGCTCTGGCGTCGCGGCGCGGAAATAAGGCACAAACTGTGGATTTTCACGTACATAGCCGCGATACATCTCACAAGAGGCATCAGACAGAATATCCATCACCTCCACCCACTCTTTCTTCGGCTCTGGCGGCGGCAATAGATTCGCTTCCAGAATCGCCCCGGCGTACAGGGCCAGGCTGCTGATAGTGACTTCCGGTAAACCAAACTTAAAGCGAATCATCTCGCCTTGTTCCGTCACGCGTAAGCCGCCTTTCAGGCTGCCCGGAGGCTGAGAAAGCAGCGCAGCATGCGCAGGCGCACCACCACGGCCAATCGAGCCGCCACGGCCATGGAACAGAGTTAGGGAGATACCGGCTTTCTCGCAGGTTTTGATTAACGCATCTTGCGCGCGATATTGCGCCCAGGATGCGGCCATCACACCGGCATCTTTCGCCGAGTCAGAATAGCCAATCATCACCATTTGCTTGCCTTGGATCAGGCCGCGATACCAATCGATATTCAGTAACTGAGTCATCACGTCGTCCGCATTGTTCAGGTCATCGAGCGTTTCGAACAATGGTGCGACCGGCAGAGTGAACGGGCAACCGGCTTCTTTCAGCAGTAAATGCACCGCCAGCACATCCGATGGCACTTTCGCCATGGAAATCACATAAGCGGCGATAGAGCCTTGCGGCGCTTCGGCAATCACCCGGCAAGTTTCCAGCACTTCTTGGGTTTCTGCACTGGGTTCCCATTTCAGTGGAACCAGTGGGCGCTTGGAGTTCAGTTCGCGGATCAGGAAGGCTTGTTTGTCCGCTTCAGACCAGCTTTCATAATCGCCCAGCCCCAAATAGCGGGTCAGTTCAGCAATGGCGTCGGTATGACGGGTGCTTTCCTGACGCACATCGATACGCACCAATGGCACACCGAAACAGCGCACGCGGCGTAAGGTATCGAGTAACTGGCCGTTGGCGATGATTTCCATGCCACAGGCTTTCAGGGATTGATAACAAGCGTATAGCGGGTCCCACAGTTGGTCATTGCTGACCAGCAAATCTGTTGGCGCTAATACACGCTCGCCCTTCAGCCGTGCTTCCAGATAAGCCTGAGTGTTGTTCAACTGAGTGCGCACGCGCTTCATCAGTTCACGATAAGGTTCGAGCACTTCTTCGCCGCCCGCCAATTCACGCAGTTCTGGCGTACATTCCGACATGGAAAGCTCTGACACCAATACCTGAATATCGCGCAGGAACAAATCGGTCGCTTTCCAACGGCTGAGTAACAGCACATGACGGGTAATTTCAGCGGTGACATTCGGGTTACCGTCACGGTCGCCACCCATCCATGAGGTGAAGCGAATCGGCACCGCCTCTACCGGCAAGCGGTAATCGAGGGAGTTTTGCAACTGCTCGTTAAATTCACGCAGGAAAGCAGGCACACCTTCCCATAAGCTGTTTTCAACCACAGCAAAGCCCCATTTGGCTTCATCAACCGGGGAAGGGCGGATTTTACGAATTTCGTCGGTATGCCATGATTGTGCGACTAACTGCCGCAAACGACGCATGATCTTGTTGCGTTCGTAATCGGCTAAATCATTGTGATCCAACTGGCTCAGGCAGGTATTCACTTCAACCAGTTTATGAATCAAGGTACGGCGGGTAATTTCGGTTGGGTGGGCCGTTAACACCAGCTCAATGGATAACTCATCAACCGCGCTGCGCATGTCTTTTTCGCTCAGCTTTTTGTCTTTTAAGCGGGTGAATAGCTGGGCCAGAGCTTCCGGGTTACTTGCAGCTTCACCATGGGGTGAAATGCTGTGATATTGCTCTGCCGTATTGGTCAGATTGAGGAATTGACTAAAAGCACGGGCGACCGGCAGCAGCTCGTCATTGGATAAATTTTGCAGCGTTGTCAGCAATTCCTGACGGCTCGCTTCATTACCAGCACGCGAAGATTTGGATAATTTACGGATGGTTTCTACTTTTTCAAGGATGTGTTCGCCGAGCGCTTCCTTGATGGTGTCCCCGAGTAGTGTACCGAGCATACTGACGTTACTTCGCATTGCGGAATACTGTTCGTTCATATGACTCCTGACCCATATCCCCTTCACCCTTGACGCCGCAGGGTTGTTAGCGGCGCTCACTCACTCGAATCACTGACCACTGTCAGCTCATCGAGATTCGTTCACTTGCTGCCTACCTGCAACGCCAATGACTTTGGGTATAAATTTTTATGGTTTCTTTTTGTAAATTAATTTCACCCAACAGGCCGAGATGGACAAATCCACTCGCCACGTTCAATTCCATACCCCAATTGACACTATTTTCAGCAAAAAAACATCATTTTTAGGGATATTGCTGAAATTTAATTACCAAGGCCAGATTATCAGTCTGGCTTATCGGCAATATTGATCCGCCTACCCCAAAGTGGTTATTTCTGTTGGCAGAAATGGTTAACTAACTGACCAATCAGCTCGCGGGTTGGCTCAATAAAGGCCATATCAATAAATTCATCCGGCTGATGAGCCTGATTGATAGAACCTGGCCCCAACACCAATGTCGGGCAAATTTGCTGAATAAATGGCGCTTCGGTGCAGTAGTTCACCACCGCCGTGCGCTCACCCAACAATTTCTCGATAACCCCGACCATATGATGGTCGGTCGGACACTCATAGCCCGGAATCGGCGGATGCAGTTCATCAATACTCAAGCGGCCCGGCCAGCGCGCACTGACGGGGGCCAGTGCTTCAGTCATCAACTCATCCAGATCACTTAATGTCAGCCCTGGCAGCGGTCGGATATCCATATGTAATTCACAGCAAGCACAGATACGGTTTGCAGCATCACCCCCATTGATATGACCGAAATTCATAGTCGGGTAGGGGATAGCAAATGCCGGGTTGTTATAGCGCTCTTGCAGCGTGGTGCGCAGCTTCATAAGCTCAGTAATGGATTCATGCATCAAATCAATAGCATTCACACCGCGAGCCGGATCACTGGAATGGCCGGACTGACCGGTAATGCGGATAGCATTGGAAATATGCCCTTTGTGCGCCCGCACGGGTTGCAGCGAGGTTGGCTCACCAATAATGGCAAAGTCAGGGCGCAGCTCGGTGGAGGCAGCAAAATAGCGCGCGCCCGCCATGGTGGTCTCTTCATCGGCCGTCGCCAAAATATACAGTGGCTTGCTTAATGTGCTGGCATCGATATCGCGCACTGCATCGAGAATAAAGGCAAAGAAGCCTTTCATGTCGGCAGTACCCAAACCATACAATTTATTGTCATGCTCGGTTAGCGCGAACGGATCGCGCGTCCAGCGCCCTTCATCATAAGGTACGGTGTCGGTATGACCCGCCAGCAGTAGCCCGCCGCGACCTTCTCCGCTGTTTTTCTCGCCAACCGCGTTTTCGCCAATAGAAGCAAGCAGGTTAAATTTGTGGCGTGTGCCCGGTACCGGCTGGATTTCGACGCGAAAACCCAAATCTGCAAACCATCCGGCCAACAAGTTGATTAACGCCTCATTGCTTTGATCGAGGGCGCTATCGGTTGCGCTGATCGATGGCGTAGCGATTAACGCCCGATACAGCTCAATAAATGGAGGTAATTTCATCTTCACTGTTGACAGCCTTTGGTTAGGATAGTATCAATATTCATGCATTAATTATGAATAAAAATACAGTAAGCTTGAGCGTAAGGGAACCTAAAAACACCCTTAAATTGACGAAAAAGTCAATACTCAATCACGTGGGGGAACAGTAAGACCTTGCTGATAACCCAAATGCCGGTTTTGACTACTTATGTCTTTATACCAATTAAATTTATACCCAATGTAATTGGCGTTGCAGGTAGGCAGCAAGCGAACGAATCCCGATGAGCTGACACTGGTCAGTGATTCGGGTGAATAAGCGTAGCTAACAACCCCGCAGCTTCAAGTACGAAGGGCAAGGTGAACTGAACCCATGTTGAATACGCTAATTGTAGGTGCCAGTGGCTACGCCGGAGCAGAACTTACGGCTTACCTGAATCGTCACCCACATATGAACATAACCGCTTTAGCGGTTTCAGCGCAAAGTGCAGATGCAGGAAAATTACTTTCTGATCTGCATCCGCAACTAAAAGGCATTATTGATCTTCCGCTACAACCCTTGCTGGATGTGGCTCAGGCGGCAAAAGGGGTGGATGTTGTCTTCCTCGCTACTGCTCATGAAGTCAGCCATGATTTAGCGCCACAATTCCTGGCGGCGGGTTGTGTGGTATTCGACCTCTCCGGCGCATTCCGGGTTCAGGATGCGGCGTTTTATAGCCAATATTACGGTTTTGAGCATCAACATGCCGATTGGCTGGCCAAAGCGGTCTATGGGCTAGCTGAATGGCAGGCTGAAAAAATTAAGCAGGCTCAATTGATTGCGGTACCGGGTTGTTATCCCACCGCATCCCAGCTAGCGCTTAAGCCGTTGGTCGAGGGTGGTTTGCTCAATGATGCACAATGGCCCGTGATTAACGCCGTCAGTGGTGTCAGTGGTGCGGGGCGCAAGGCCAGTATTGGCAACAGTTTCTGCGAAGTGAGTTTGCAACCCTATGGTTTGTTTAACCATCGCCATCAGCCGGAAATTGTTGCCCACCTTGGTACGCCGGTGATTTTTACTCCACACTTGGGGAATTTCGCTCGCGGTATTTTAGCGACCATTACCTGCCGCCTGAAAGCGGGTGTGACGGCACAAGATATCGCCGAGGCATACCACAATGCCTATCAGGACAAGCCCTTGGTGCGGCTCTATAAGCAAGGCGTACCGGCGCTAAAAGCAGTGGTGGGCCTACCTTTCTGTGATATTGGTTTCTCTGTACAGGGCGAACATTTAATTATTGTCGCGACAGAAGACAACCTGCTGAAAGGCGCGGCGGCACAGGCGGTCCAATGCATGAATATACGTTTTGGCTTTGCGGAAACCCAATCTTTGTTGTGAGCAATAAAATGCTAACCAGCAGAGGTTGTCACCGAGTCGGAACTGACATTTTTTCTAATTATATTGAGGCGAAACATGATAAACCCGTTGGTCATTAAATTAGGTGGCGTGTTGCTCGACAGCGAAGAAGCGCTGGAACGCCTGTTTACCGCATTGGTGACCTATCGCGAGAAGCATGAGCGCCCGCTGGTGATTATGCACGGTGGCGGTTGTCTGGTTGATGATCTGATGAAAAAACTCGCGTTGCCGGTGGTGAAGAAAAACGGCCTGCGTGTGACGCCAGCAGATCAAATTGACATTATTACCGGTGCATTAGCGGGTACCGCCAACAAAACATTGCTGGCCTGGGCGGTTAAACATGACATCAATGCTGTTGGCTTATGCTTGGGTGATGGTAATACCGTGTCAGTCACCCCGCTGGATGCGCAATTGGGTCATGTGGGCAAAGCCGAAGCGGGCTCACCGGCTTTAGTACAAACCTTACTGGCCGCAAATTACATGCCAATCATCAGCTCTATTGGTATCACCAAAGAGGGTAGTCTGATGAATGTGAATGCTGATCAGGCAGCAACGGCTTTGGCCGCAACATTAGGTGCCGATTTAATTTTGCTGTCGGATGTCAGTGGGATTTTAGATGGCAAAGGCCAGCGCATTGCTGAAATGACCGCACAAAAAGCCGAACAACTGATTGCGCAGGGCATCATCACTGACGGCATGGTGGTTAAAGTGAATGCCGCGCTGGATGCAGCGCGCACATTGGGCCGCCCGGTGGATATCGCCAGTTGGCGTCATGCCGATCAGTTGCCTGCATTATTTAATGGTGAGCCGATCGGTACGCGCATTTCGGCCTGATACCTGATACTTTTTATTTTATTATGAATTTTTATAACCCAAAGTCATTGGAGATACAGGTAGGCAGCCAGTGAATTCATCCCAATGAGCTTATGCAAATAAGTGATTTGGGTGCGTGAGCGCCGCTAACAACCCTGTAGCTTCAAGGACGAAGGGTAGGACTTAGGGAAGCAAGATTATGGCATTGTGGGGCGGACGTTTCAGTCAGGCGGCAGATAGGCGTTTTAAGCAATTTAACGATTCTCTGCGGTTTGATTACCGGTTGGCAGAGCAGGATATTATCGGTTCTGTCGCCTGGTCGAAAGCACTGGTCACGGTCGGCGTTTTAACCGCGGCAGAACAGCAACAGCTTGAGCAGGCACTCTCTGTTTTATTAGAGGAAGTTCAGGCCGATCCACAGGCTATTTTAGCCAGTGATGCAGAAGATATTCACAGTTGGGTAGAAACCAAACTGATTGATAAAGTCGGTGATTTAGGCAAAAAACTGCATACCGGGCGCAGCCGTAACGATCAGGTGGCAACTGACCTGAAGTTGTGGTGCAAATTCCAGATAACCGAATTAAAAACTGCGGTGCAGCAGTTGCAACAAGCGCTGGTTATCACTGCCGAAGCCAATCAGGATGCGGTGATGCCGGGTTATACCCATTTGCAGCGTGCTCAACCGGTGACCTTTGCACACTGGTGCCTGGCCTATGTTGAGATGCTGGCTCGTGATGAAAGCCGCCTGCAAGATACCCTGAAACGCCTGGATGTCAGCCCATTAGGCAGTGGTGCTTTGGCGGGAACGGCCTACGCTATCGATCGTGAACAACTGGCGGGTTGGTTAGGTTTCGCCTCGGCCACGCGTAATAGCCTGGACAGCGTTTCTGACCGTGACCACGTGCTGGAATTACTGTCTGATGCCAGTATTGGTATGGTGCATTTATCCCGTTTTGCTGAAGATTTGATTTTCTTCAACAGCGGTGAAGCGGCTTTCGTCGATTTATCAGACCGCGTCACGTCAGGCTCTTCTCTGATGCCGCAAAAGAAAAACCCGGATGCGCTGGAGTTAATCCGTGGGAAATGTGGCCGGGTACAGGGTGCATTGACCGGGATGATGATGACGCTAAAAGGCCTGCCTCTGGCTTATAACAAAGACATGCAAGAAGACAAAGAAGGGCTGTTTGATGCGCTCGATACCTGGCTTGACTGCTTGCATATGGCGGCGCTGGTGTTGGATGGCATTCAAGTGAAACGCCCGCGCTGCAAAGAAGCGGCTGAGCAGGGTTATGCCAATGCCACTGAATTGGCGGATTATCTGGTCGCCAAAGGTGTGCCATTCCGTGAAGCACACCATATTGTCGGTGAGGCGGTGGTTGAGGCTATTCGTCAGGGGAAAGCATTAGAGGCTTTATCACTAAATGATTTGCAAAAATTCAGTGCAGTCATTGGCGATGATGTTTATCCGATTCTGGCGTTGCAATCTTGTTTAGATAAGCGTGTTGCTAAAGGCGGTGTTTCACCCCAGCAAGTCGCATCGGCCATTGCCGAGGCTAAAGCGCGTTTATCTTAATTCGCAGAGTATGGGTTAATGTTGCAGCGGGCCACAATTAATGTGGCCCGTTTTGCGTTATAAATACTTAAATATATTTTATTCGTTACTGGTTTTATTTATAAAAATTTAATCCACGTAACAGCTACCACTATTTATCTATTATTTAATTTCCCTCTAAAATCAACGTCATCAACAGCCTGCTATTTTATTCTTAATAGGCAGTTGAGTTTATAACTAGAAATGATTATGATAATCATTATCAAATAATGGCGATATAGTAAAACCTCTACTAGCATTAAAAAATTAAATGAATATTACTTAGGTTAAATAACGGTTTTTTTACTGGAAAATATTATTGAATCCTCTAATAAAGTAATGACTTTATTTTCAAATTTAATGCCCATTTATTTGATGACGTAACTTATTTAGCCCAGACAACATAACATCATTTTAGTCACCGGATACTTTCTATTATTTGGCGGTAATCTTATAGCCAAATTTTATAGCAAATGTCATTTAAACAATGGCTAATAATTAATTGATGTATTGCTTTTATATTAATAAGGATGAAATCTTATAAATGGATAATATAGTAAGAGATAAAAGAATACCAATAAATTCAATGAATAGAGTTACATTCAGTATATTCCTTGCATTGGTCACTCAGGGCTATTCAGAGAGTATTAATGCTGACACTACTGTAATATCCGCTAATGAACATGACATCGTATTAGATGAACTCAAAGTAGAGGGAACCAGTAACGCCCATGAGGGCGACTGGGTTTACGATGAACTCCATTCCGTGAGTGAAATCTCCCGCGAACAACTCGATAACCGGCCTGCTCGCCATGCAGCGGATATATTGGAACAAACCTCCGGCGTCTATTCCAGCGTCAGCCAACAAGACCCAGCACTTTCAGTGAATATCCGTGGCATTCAGGATTATGGCCGCGTCAATATGAATATTGATGGTATGCGGCAAAACTTTATGAAAAGTGGCCATGGGCAACGCAATGGTGTGATGTATATCGATCCGGAAATACTGAGTAACGTGGTGATTGAAAAGGGGGTCACCAGTGGTATTGGCGGGGCGGGAGTGATTGGCGGAATTGCGACTTTTAATACCATCAATGCTAGCGAATTTCTGGAACCTGATAAAGAAATTGGCGGACATATTCGCGCCATGACCGGTGATAACGGTACTAATTTTATTGGCAGTGCCGTGCAGGCATTGGGGAATAAACATGGCGATATATTAATTGCCATTAGCGAGCGAAATTTAAGCGATTATTGGCCCGGCAATAAAGGAACTCTGGGAGATATTCGATTTGGCACCGCCACAGAGAAATTTAGCTATGATATTAAGAATAATAAAGTGCCGTTCACCAATTATAAAATGCAGTCGCACCTTGCCAAGCTAGGCTGGAATTTACCCGCCGATCAACGATTGACATTCAGTTATCTGCAAACACAAATACACAGTCCTAATACTGGATTTATGACTAACGTAAAAGAAGGTCCAGGAAAAGGAAGGCATGGTTGGGTAAGCAGTAGTGTGAGTGATGTAGTGAATCGCAATATTGGGCTGGATTATAGTCTCTCTCCCGAGCATATCGCCTGGCTGGATATGACGGCAAAAATCTATTACGTTGATACCGATGATAAAACGGATACTCATAACGCCAATGTTGTTTTCCGCGATAAATTTTGGACTCAAACCCGATTAAGTACCCGTGGTTTACAACTGCAAAATACCAGTTTTTTTAGCCTTGCCGATTACCATCAATTCCGTCTCAACTATGGTCTTGAGTGGTTTAGTGACCGTTCCACCGGCAACTCAACTCATGCATCAATGCTTGGCATCACGCCGCCCGGCAAGCGCACCATTACCAGCACCTTTGCTCAGTTGAATTATGAATATGCTGATTGGCTGCGGCTGGAAGGTGGGCTGCGTTATGATCAATTTCGCTTAAAGGGTAATACTTGGATGCACAGCAAAAATTTTCTCGGAGACTATACCCGTGAAAATCCCTGCAACCAAAAGAGACATGAGCAATATATTATTAATGAGAGAAGACGGTGCTCATTTAACCGGTTGATGAAAATGACCTGGGATATAGATCGCCGTGAACAACAACTGTCACCCACACTGGCCATCGGTATCAAGCCCGGTGTGCAGTGGCTAGAATTTTTTGGCAATTACGGTAAATCCTGGCGGCCACCGGCGATTACTGAGGTGCTGGCCACGGGCAGCGCCCATGGTCATGGTTGGATCTTACCCAATCCTGTATTGGCAGCAGAGCATTCCAAGGCCTGGGAAGCTGGCATTAATATTCAACACAGCCATCTGTTTATTGCAGAAGACCGCCTGGTCGCCAAGTTGGCCTACTTTGATACCCGTGTCACTGATTATATCAATCTTGAGCTATCCAAGACTAAACCACTGCATGGCGGCGGGAGCTTTACCAACGCGACTTATATTAATAACTTACTGGTTACTCGGTTTCGTGGCCTGGAATATCAATTAAGTTATGATATGGGATTATTTTATACCAGTTTAAATTATACCAGAATGATTGGTGTAAATACTTTTTGTTCAAAAAGGGCCTGGCTAGGCGGTGTAAAGAACATAGCAAGTAATGGAAACTATTCTATTGATAGAGATGATATAAATAATAGAGTTGATTGCCTTGAAGCAAAGAACTTATTTGGTTCCTCTGCCTATTTACCGGGTGATCGCGGCAGCTTAACTTTAGGTGGAAGACTTTTGGATAAAAAGCTGGATCTCGGCACCGTTATTCGTTATAACAAAGGACACCAAGATAAATCAGTTCTTAATAGTAAAGGCCATGTCAATACCGCTTATGTTGCGGACTGGCCTAAATATACCATATTTGATATTTATGCCAGTTATAAGCTAACTAATAATTTAACGTTGCGCAGCTCAATAGAAAATATAACTAATCGCGCTTATCTTATTAGTTATGGTGATTCACTTTCTTTTGCACCAAATCGTGGTAGAACTATTCAGGGTGGTTTTGAATATAGATTTTAACTATTAAAATAAAATAAAGAGACTAAACATTGAATTTAAAATCTTCAGGTGGAACAATAACTCCATCTGTAGTCACAGTGACTCAATGATGAGTCATATTATTGTTGTTAACAATAAGGAAATTTATTATGACAGTAACTATCAAATATCAAAGTCAATTCAGTAACGACACTCTAACTTCTTATACTAAACAGTGGGCCACGGATCATGGTGATATAAAAGATACGGGAGCCGAAGGATATTCCAAAGATTTTGGTCAATTTGCTGGCGGCGGGTGGTTTGATGGAACCCAATATTCAGTTGGCAGCTCTCATAGTGGTGCTAGTACTGGGATGATAGTTGAAGGCGAGTTGAAGTACTCCTTTATGCCCCAACATACGTTCCATGGCAAAATGGAAAGCTTAGAGTTGGGTGACAACTTGATTGATAATCCAAATGGTATTGGTAAACAGCTTGCCCAAGTACAACTGAAATTAAGCGGCTTAGATATTACTGGTGAGTTTGACGCTAGTAAAACAATGGCAGAGAATCACCAGGGTGATATGCATAAGGCCACTTATGGTTTGATGCGTGGTAATGCCGATCCACTGTTGGAAGTACTCACCGCTAAAGGTATTGAGGTGAATACCCCACTTAAGGATATGGCTATCGCCAGCCAATTCGACGCTATGGTATCAGATATGCCAATGATTGATACCGTTGGTGTAGTTGAAAGCAGTGATATGTTATTAGCTGCTTAAGTAAGACTTCCGGAAAAGGATTTTCTGGTCGGATCTAGCTGTTGTGTAATAAGTGTTAGTATATTTGCAATAAGTGTCAGTGCGCCACCACCGTATTTTCTATATGGGCTGCGGTGGTGGTTCATTACTTTAAATTTCAAATAAGTATATTTGCATTTATTTATTCACCTGAATGCTAATATAACGTCACGACGATAAGTTATATTATTAAAGGATGTTAATATGACAGTCTCGATTAAATATCATGCATCAATCAAAAATGAAACTATCTACTCTTATACTTATTGGTGGGCTACTGATTTTGGTGATATAGCTTCGGAATCGGGGGGAAGTAAATACAGTATTTATTCAGCTGGCCCGAACCCTCCTACAGTGGGTTTAAAACTCGCCATTCAAAGCAGTTCCCCGCACAGTAAAGCCGCGATAGTGATGGAATCTCAGGGGATGTATGCGGCGAGGGTTATGGAAACTGATGGCATTAATTTATCTGAGGTTTCCCCCGTAATACCCGGCAACAGCGAGGGGCTGGAATTTGGTGAGTATTTAATCCCTATTCCAGATGCAGACTTAGAAGACCCTCAATTTCATCAGCTTCAACTTCAGCAAGTACAACTGAAATTCAGTGGATTAGCTATTTCAGATGATATTGATGTTTCGATGTTTGAGATCATTCGGGCAATGCTGATAAATAATTACTATCCGAGTAATGTAGACCTTGCTGTATACGGCCTGCTGAGGGGAAGCAATGCTTCTATAGTGAAAATCCTCAAATCACAAGGTGTTGATGTCAACACACCATTCAAAGATTTAGCCATTGCGAGTCAGTTTGACGTGATGAACGACATGCCAGTCATTGAGATAATCGCTACAACGGATCAAAGCGGTATATTATTAGTCGCTTAATATTTAATTAATATGGATGCTAAATTAAAAGGATATTATTATGACAGTCACTATTAAATATCAAAGTCAATTATCAGAATATTCAATCTCTCATTATATCCATCAATGGGCTGCGGATTATGGTGACTTGGTTCAGACGCCAAGTTCTTTTAAAGATTACGGTACTTTATCCCATCGGATTGACGATAATAACAATGAAATTGTTCAGGCCGAGTTTCAAAGTTTTTATGAGAGTAAGATGGCAATGATTATTAGTGGGCATAGGCGTGAGCAAGATAATGTTACTCTCATTATGAAAAAACAGATACAAACATTAGAGTTTGGCGAGTCACTCATACCTAACACCGAGAATATGGGTAAACAAATTCAACAACTACAACTGAAATTGGACGGCTTAAATATTGAGGATGACTTTTATCCTTCGCTGTGTTCACTATCTCAGGCGTTTGATGCTGAACCCGATAAGCCTTATCCAGGTGGAATAGACCATGGCACATATAATTTGTTGAGAGGAAAAGCTGCCCCTATGCTGGAAATTCTCAAATCCCAGGGAGTTGATGTGGATACCTCACTTAAGAATATAGTTATCGCCAGCCCGTTTGAAGTGGTTGCAGATATCTCCCCCATCATTGATGCAATGGGCGCAACTGATAGCAGTGAAACATTGTTAGCTGCTTAAATGACTCCCTAACCCAATGATGAATCACATATATAGTCATAAGTTAAAAGGATATTATTATGACGGTAAGTATCAGATTTAATGGAAATATAAAAGATGAAACCATTTACTCATATACTCATCAATGGATAGCTGATTTCAATATTCCAACCGAAGAGGGTTATAATTTTGGAGGTTTTCATGGCCTTAAAAACTCTATCAACAGGCAGTTCGAACAATTCTCGGTGACTAATACTTCAGGTGATAAAGCCACAATAATTCTGAGTGGGGAGATAAGTTTTAATTTATGTCACAGGGCTATTTATGGCAAAGTGGAACGTTTGGAACTAGGTAAAGAAGGGCTTATTCAAAATCTTAAAAGTCATACTATAATTGAAAAGCATTTGGTGGAGCCTCAATTGATATTTAATGGTTTAAATATTATCGGTGAGTATGATGATTTTAAAATAACTGCCGAAAACCGAAATAATGACATTCATCAAATGGGATTTAATTTAAAGAAAAATAATGCAGATATACTCTTGGAAATATTAAAAGCTCAAGGTGTTGATGTCAATACACCACTTAAAGATATGGCGAGCGCCAGCCAGTTTAACATACCAGTTATTGATACCTTGGGTGCAAACGATAGTAATGACATGTTATTAGTTTCGTAATTAAGATTACTGGAGAATAATTATTGGCTCGGGAAAATAATGTCACCACGATACATCCTTATACTTACTACAGTGGCGGTTATTATGACGGGAATTAACTTGCCCATAAATTTATATATTTTGATAAGAAATTTATTTGCAAAAATTAAAATCGGCCACTAGTGATTTTACGATTAAATATTTTCAGTATGGAAATGGATGCCATGAAGTCACAAAAAACTACCGGCTTTTCTTCGGACTCGCTGACTATTCTTTCCGTTCTAGCCAAGCACAAAAAGTGCCTCTGGGGAATAGGGTTGTTTACAGCAGTTATTAATCTTTTGATGCTGGCCCCTGCTATTTATATGTTGCAAGTTTATGATCGCGTTCTGGCATCAGCTAATACCATGACATTGTTGATGCTTACTATTCTGGTTCTAGGCATCTTTGCATTTATTGGCTTACTTGAATGGATTCGCAGTGCGGTCGTCATTCGGCTCGGAACTCGTATTGATATGCAACTTAATCAACGAGTTTTTAATGCTGCATTTGCGTCTCAACTGATGGGGCATACCACGCCCGCAGCCCAAGCGTTGAATGATCTCACCTCTTTACGTCAGTTTGCGACCGGCAATGCTTTATTTGCTTTTTTTGATGCTCCCTGGTTCCCGCTTTATTTATTGGTCATTTTTGTACTTCATCCCTGGTTAGGTGTATTAGCAGCGTCTGGGGCTTGTGTGCTTATTTTTCTGGCCTGGCTCAATCATTGGATCTGCCAAAAACCGCTGAAAGAGGCCTCAGCTATCACTTCACAAGCAACTCAACAGGCGAATGCGAACCTGCGAAATGTCGATGCTATTCAAGCAATGGGAATGCTCAATGTTTTACGCGAACGCTGGTTAAAGCAGCACTCACATTTTCTCTATCAGCAAAATATAGCCAGCGATAAAAGTAGCCGTGTGACAGCCTTATCCAAATCCAGCCGTCAAGCATTGCAATCAATGATGTTGGGGCTGGGCGCGTTGCTGGTCATCGACGGTGCGATCACGGCGGGCGTTATGATTGCCGGATCTATTTTGGTTGGCCGGGTGTTAGGGCCAATTGATCAACTGATCGCGGTTTGGAAGCAATGGAGTCACACACGCCTGGCTTACCAACGCCTGTCGTCTTTGTTAGCACAACATCCTCAGCCAGTCACCGGCATGGTTCTCCCCCCACCTCAGGGTAAATTGAGTGTGACACAACTTACCGTCTGTAAACCGGGAACACATATACCGGTATTGCACTCTATTAACTTCGAACTGCAACCCGGTGATGTTCTGGGCATTTTGGGGCCATCAGGGAGTGGCAAATCCACTCTGGCGAAGTTGTTGGTTGCGAGTCAACCCGCACTGAGTGGTTCTGTCCGTTTGGACAGTGCAGATCTTTCCCAATGGGATAAAAGTCATTTAGGGGAATATATCGGTTATCTACCCCAAGATATTCAGCTATTTCGCGGTTCAATTGCTGAGAATATTGCGCGTTTTGGCCCAATTGATAATGCAAAAGTTATGGCTGCGGCACAACTGGCTGATGTGCATGACTTAATTTTACATCTGTCACATGGCTATGACACACAACTGGGGGATGAGGGTAGCGGGCTATCCGGTGGTCAGAGGCAGCGAATTGCTTTGGCGCGAGCCATGTACGGTGTGCCACGGCTTATCGTGCTGGATGAACCTAATGCCAGTTTAGATAAAGTTGGCGAAAAAGCCTTATTAGCCAGTATCAGCCAGTTAAAACAACAGGGCTGCACTATCGTGATGGTAACCCATAAACCTGAACTGTTATCGGGCAGCGATTACTTGCTGTTTTTGCAAAATGGGCAAGTAGATCTGTTTGGCCCCACTGAAACAATATTGCAAGGCTCTCAGAGTAAACAGAAAGCGGCAGTTGAACATCATAGTTGGGGAAGTGGCATGTCCTATGGTGTTGCCCCGATTCGCACCGCATCACACAAATCATAAAGACCACGGGTGGAGATAAATCATGTTATCAGATCCAAGTTGTTCGTCACCCCAGCAGCAAAATCAAACCTCGCAAGAACCGCTACGACTTCAAATCAATAGCGGAAGATATCTTAGTCTTGGTGGATTATTGGTCTTGGGAGGCTTTATCGGTTCTCTACTTTGGGCAGGGTTGGCACCTTTGGATAAAGGTATTGCGGTTATGGGGCATATTGTCGTGGCGGAAAACCGCAAGTTGGTTCAACCATTACAAGGAGGGCGTGTCCAGCAATTGCATATAGCTGAGGGTGATGATGTCAAGCAAGACCAATTACTTATCACTCTGGATGATACTGCGGCGCGTAGTCATCGCGATAATTTACAAAATCAGTACTTGAGTGCGCTTGCTCAGGAGTCTCGTCTCACGGCAGAGCAACATGAATTACAGACAATTACTTTCCCTCCTGTCTTGCTTCAACACCCAGCACACGCTTTAGTTGAGCGTAATACGGTGTTGCAGCAACAGCTATTTCTCCATCGTCGCCAGGCTCAACTGAGCGAAATTGCCCGGTTATCAGCACAAATTACCCGTCACGAAAGCCGACTTGATGGATTACAAGTGGCACGCGGCCATAGCCAGCGCCAATTTGACTTATTCCAGCGGCAATTGCAGGGAGTACAGTTATTGGCGAAGAATGGTCACGCCTCTCAAAGCCAGCTGTTAGAGACGGAACGTCAGGCGATTTCACTACGCGCCAATATAGAGAAGAATACCAGTGATATATTGGAGCTTCATAAGCAAATTAGTGAAACAGAACAGCATATTTTACAACGACGTGAGCAGTATAAAAGCGAGAATAGCGAGCAACTGGCGAAAGCACAACAAAGCACTCAGGAGTTAGAGCTGCGTTTGAGCGTTGCGGAATACGAATTAGATAACATGCGTATTTATGCGCCGGTCAGTGGTACGGTGATAGCCCTTGTTCAACACACGGTTGGCGGGGTGGTCAGCCCTGGGCAAACATTAATGGAGCTGGTTCCCAGCGGGCAGCCACTATTGGCTGAGGCTCAGCTTCCCGTGTCATTAATTGATAAGGTGATGATTGGGCTACCGGTAGACCTGAACTTCTCTGCTTTTAATCAAAGCAGCACCCCGCGCTTACAAGGTTCGGTATTACACGTGGGGGCCGATCGTATCCAGCACCCACAGACTCTAGAACCTTACTATCCTTTAACGGTCGCTATCGATATCACACAGACTGAGCTGGCAATCCGGCCCGGTATGTCAGTCGATATTTTTATCCGAACGGGGGAAAGGTCACTACTTAATTATCTGTTTAAACCGCTCACTGATCGCCTGCATATTGCCTTTGCTGAAGAGTGATGATTCGGAAGTAACCTATTAAAAATAAAGGAATATAGTGATTTAATTTATGGGGATTCGACAACGTAACGGTAGCGTGATGTTTTGGGGGGCAAGTGCCTTATTAACCAGCGGAATTCATGTTTATCTGATATGGCTATTGAGCAATACCTTTATCCCTTCGAGATACCCAGAGGTCTCCCCTGTGGCAATGATGATCGCGGTATCGACGGAGCCAGAGTTTGTCCAACATAGGGAGCAAGATTCGGTGGTCGGTATCACTCAACATATCAGCGAACCGGTGACTGAGCTTTTGGAACATCAGCCAGAAGAAGTGAGTCATGTACTGACCGCACCTGAACATTCAAATGCTGCGTTGATTGTCGAAAAAGAAGGGGATGTGCCGCAAAAAGAGCTAAGCAAAGCAAAACGGCCGCAACAGAAAGTGATGACACCACGCCAGCCCATCAGTGAACAAACACCTGAAAGCCGCAGCAGGCCCTCTGCACCAGCAGCGGCAACCAGTACGTCTTTATCGGGGGAGAGCCATCGAGTCGCGGCTGCGGCGAATAGTCATTCATTGCATGATCAACAAAGTAAAATGAATTGGAAAAGCCGCTTACAAGGGCATTTGGCAGGGTTTAAACGTTATCCCCCCCGCGCCCGAAAACAGCGCCAACAAGGAACGGCGATTATCCGGTTTGTGGTTAATAAAGAGGGCGGAGTGCTATCCGCTAAACTCATCAAGAGCAGTGGGGTGGCTGCTTTAGATCAAGAAGCATTGGCAGTGATTCAGCGCGCTCAGCCCTTACCCCAGCCTCCTGTCGGATTGTTATCGAATGGGCAGGTTTCGTTGACTATGCCAGTGAGTTTTGATCTAAAAAAGATAAGACGGTGAATGGCGGGGTGTTATTTGACGTTGCTTCGCGAAATAAAGGATAAAAAACCGGGCATAACGCCCGGTCAGACTGCTGACAAAGTCGAATGAAGGGGAAACGTATCGTTGGGGTCGTAACGGCGTAAGCCGTCGGAGTGCCCCTAGGTGCGGTCAACCCTTCACTCACTGAGCTACAAATAGCTTTGTCATTAACCTCACCGGGTATAAAGCCCGGTTTAATCAGTCAGAAAAAATTAGGTAGTAATATTATTCACCTGGGCAGCGCAGACAACGTTCGGCCTCGTCAGTACCCAGTTTCAATTTAGACTGCAAATCACGCAATGCTGTACGCAAACCTTCTTCAATCACGGGGTGATAGAACGGCATATCCAGCATCTGGTTGATGGTCATTTGCTGTTGATGTG
>NZ_JBLWEX010000267.1:0-25492 GCF_048323875.1 Yersinia sp. LJYL362 | reverse complement strand
TCGTTTAATCCGAGGTAAAACACCTGTGGATGGGTACCTTGCTCCGGCTTCAATACTTTGATGTCAGCGGCATGCTCCAATAGCATTTTGCGCAATGTGCTGTTGCCATCACGCAAGTCACCAATAATCCGCGCGCCACCGACACAGGACTCCACGCAGGCTGGCAATAACCCGGCATCAAGGCGGTGAACACAGAAAGTACATTTATCTGCCGTTTGAGTGCTGTGATTGATAAACCGCGCTTCATAAGGGCAAGCCTGCACACAATAGGCGCAACCTACGCAGCGGGTATTATCAATCACCACAATGCCGTCTTGCCGCTGATAAGTGGCTTGTACCGGGCAGACCGGCACACAAGGCGGGTTATCACAGTGATTACACAAGCGAGGCAGTAATACGTTAGTGACACTTTCTGCCCCCGATAGCGCAATCTGATACTGATTAACGGTGGTGCGGAACTGGCCTTGCGGCAGTTGGTTTTCAATGGCGCAACTGACGGTGCATGCCTGGCAACCAATGCAGCGGCGTAAATCAATCAACATGGCATAGCGCCGTTTGATATCACCTTGTTTACGTACTGGCTCCATCTGCCAGCCCGCATCAGCTAATGGCACCAGTGCGGCTCCGGCGGTTAACACCCCCAGACGCTGTAGAAATGCTCTCTTCCCTTGATCCATTTTTTCTCACCCTCTTCTTGATACAGGGATTGTAGAAATCGACGAACAGAAGCCCTATTGTGGTTTTCCACATTCCCTTTAGGGACTTGATCCAGGACAATTGCACCCTGCGACGGGGATCATAAAAAAGGAACATGCATGTATTTCAGAGTGCTGGCGGTAATGCTGTTTGGCTGTATTTCTGCCGCCCACGCCCATGATTGGACGATTGGCGTGCTGGCATTACGCGGCGATGCTCAGGCACAAGCACATTGGCAACCGCTGGTCGATAATTTGAATCAGCAACTGCCGGAGCAGCATTTTCAGTTATTACCGCTGGACTTACATGCGATGAAAAACGCCGTGGCGCAGAATCGAATTGATTTTCTGCTCACTAATCCGGCGCAATATGTGCAGATTGATAGCCACTTTCCGCTGCGCTGGTTAGTGTCTTTGCGCTCAAGTCATGAGCCAGATGGCACCAGTCGCAATGTGATTGGCAGTGTCATTTTGGTGCGGGCTGACAGTGATATCCACTCACCACTGGGGCTGACAGGCAAACGTGTCGGCGCGGTGTCACCTGAGGCTTTTGGCGGTTACTTATTGGGATACAAAGCATTACGCGATGCAGGGTTACAACCTGAACAGGATTTCAAGCTGAATTTTTCTGGCTTTCCGGTTGATGCGCTAATTTATCTGCTGCGTGATCGCGCCATTTCTGCGGCTATTGTCCCCACTTGTTTGCTGGAAGATATGCAAGCTGAAGGGTTGGTGCATGCCCGCGATTTTCGGCCATTACTGGCAAAACAAGCCACTATCCCCTGCCTAACCAGCACCGAGTTGTACCCAAACTGGTCATTTGCCGCGCTGTCACATGTGCCAGATCAGTTAGCCGATAATGTAACGCGAATTTTGCTCAACCCCACTGACAGCAAGACGCCGCAGTGGGGTGCCCCCTCCTCGACCAGTCAGGTTGAAACCCTGTTGCGCTCGGTCAATCAGCACCCGCAACAGCCCTATTTTTGGCAACAAATTCTCGATTGGGCGCAGCAGCACCGGCTGTTGATTGCTGCCATTGCGCTGATTCTGCTACTGCTCGGCGCTAATCATATTTGGGTCGCTTTTCTGGTGCGCCGCCGCAGTCGCCAGCTTGAACAACTACACCAGCAACTCAGAATCAAGGAAGGCGCATTAGAACAGGCCCAACGGCTGAGTATTCTGGGCGAAATGGCATCAGGCTTTGCTCACGAACTGAACCAACCGCTTTCTGCTATTCAACATTATGCCGACGGCTGCGCTATTCGCCTGCAACGAGAGCAAGCGGATCATCCGTTATTACCCATTCTCGGGCAGATCAGTCAGCAGGCTCAACGCGGGGCCGATACCATTGCTAACTTGCGCTTGTGGGCAGGGAAATCCCCCACATCTGGAAGGGCGACTGTCAACCAGCCGCTGCCAGAACTGCTGTTGCATCTGTGGCAATTATTGGGGGCGGAGCAACATCAACCACCTTGCCAGCTACATACCGATATTGACCCACAGATTGCGCTACATTTACCGCCGACGTTACTGGATCAGGTGTTATGCAACCTGATAACCAATAGTTTGCAAGCGGGTGCGTGTCAGTTATGGTTTAGTGCTCATCAGCAAGCCAACGCGGTGACACTGACATTGCAAGATGACGCCGGAGGATTGACCTCAGAGCAACTCAGCCAGCCTTTTGCCCCTTTCCGAACCAGCAAAAGTGAAGGCCTCGGCCTGGGCCTGGTCATTTGCCAGCGACTAATAAACAGCCAGGGCGGAACTCTGACATTACGCAATCAGGTTGCCGCCAATGGCCATATGGGGCTGCATGTCATCGTGACGTTGCCACTTAACCCAAGCAAGGAGCTTAGTTTTGTCACTGATTCACTTGGTTGATGACGATATTGCCGTCACTGATGCCTGCCGTTTTTTACTGGAAAGCCTCGGCTACAAAGTGAAAGTGTGGCATGAGGGCGACCGTTTTCTGGCACAAGCTGATTTATATCAGCCCGGCGTAGTATTGCTCGATATTCGCATGCCATTGCTTGATGGCACTGAGGTTTATGCCCGGATGCGCCAGTTAAACAGTACGCTGGCGGTGATATTTCTCACCGCGCATGGCGAAGTGCCACAAGCGGTTGAACAAATGAAATTAGGAGCCGTCGATTTCCTGCAAAAACCGGTCGCAACGGCACCGTTAATCGCGGCATTACAACAAGGTTTTGTACAATCAGAACAGCTTGTCACCCGCCGACAGGTACAACTGCGTTATGCCTCACTGACCCCACGGGAGCAGATGATCGCCCAATGGGTAATGCAAGGTTTGATTAATCGTGATATCGCGGATAGAGCCTGTGTCTCCGTTCGCACTGTCGAAGTCCATCGCGCCAAAGTGATGGAAAAAATGGCCGTCAATAGCCTGGCCGAATTAGTCTGCTTATTAAATCCGATAAAATAGCCGAATCGACCTTGGTCACATAATAATCAAACAGATATTTTTTATGCTGAAAACTTCAACAAAAAGGCATAAAAATAGTTTTTTGGTGCGGTCTTTTTTCCTGTAAGCCCCTAAAAATGCCACAATAGTCTACCTTAAAACGACAGATAAGCAGGTTGGTACAGGGCCTATTGAGGTTCTTTTATGAACTCTAGTGCACCATCAATAGCAAATATACTTTAAATAGTTAACTGTCCGAACGAATGACAAGGACGATGAAAACAGATATGCAAGCTCCTTCTTTTAATCGCTCACTATTGCACCCTCGTTATTGGCTGACTTGGCTCGGTCTCGGTATTCTCTACCTGCTGGTGCTACTCCCCTACCCGGTGATTTATGCTATGGGCACCTCCCTTGGCCGCTTTTCCATGCGATTTCTTAAACGACGCAAGCGCATTACGCAGCGCAATCTGGAACTGTGTTTCCCGGATATGCCCAAAAGTGAACGAGACGAACTGCTGCTCAAGAATTTTGAATCCGTCGGTATGGGGTTATTTGAAACCGGGATGGCGTGGTTTTGGCCTAATTGGCGCATTGAACGTTGGTGCAGTGTTAGCGGGCTGGAACATATCCAAAAAGCGCGCGATGAAGGTAAAGGGGTGTTGTTAATAGGTTTGCATTTCCTGACACTGGAACTGGGTGCGCGTATTTTTGGTATTTACAATCCAGGGATTGGTGTCTATCGGCCACATGATAATAAAGCGATGGATTGGATGCAGACTTGGGGCCGGATGCGCTCCAACAAAGCCATGCTGGATCGCAAAGATCTCAAAGGGATGATCCGCAGCCTTAAACAGGGTGAGATTATCTGGTATGCACCAGACCATGATTACGGCCCACGCAGCAGTGTGTTTGTGCCGCTGTTTGCCGTTGATCAAGCCGCCACCACCACCGGGACTTATCTGCTGGTGCGTATGGGTAAACCGGCCATTATTCCTTTCACCCCGCGCCGACTACCGGATGGGAAAGGCTATCAGCTACTTTTACAGCCAGCGGTGGATAACTTCCCACTGGATAATGAAGTCGAAGCTGCGGCATTTATGAATAAAGTGGTCGAGAAAGAGATTGAGCGCGCGACGGATCAATACATGTGGCTCCACCGGCGTTTTAAAACCCGGCCAGAGGGCGCACCTTCGCTATATGAGTAACTAGCTTAGATCAAAATAATATAACCAATGATAATGAGAATTAGTTTACATCAGTTTTTTTGATACAATCTGTCAGTATTATCCAATAGAAATATAGTACTAGTCTGACGATACTGAATTAATTTCTCTGAGTTATTTTCTGGTTATCTCTTTTCTTGATAAGGATATATATGCTGGCAACTCTCAATCTCTGGTTCACACGGCTTACGGATCACCCGAACGGCGGCAAACTGTTATTGCGCCTAACGTTCGGTGTTTTAATGTTATTTCATGGTGTGGCAAAAATTCAGCACGGCACCAGTTGGATAGCTGCGTCTTTACAGGAACAGGGCATTCCCGGTTTTGTCGCTTATGGTGTTTACATTGGCGAGATTGTCACCCCTATTCTGATTATTCTTGGCCTGTTTACCCGCCCTGCCGCATTTGTTTATGCGGTTAACCTGCTGGTTGCAGTATTGATGGTGGGTACCGGTAAGTTTTTCACCCTGACCCAAGTGGGTGCATGGGGTTTGGAAAACGAAGCGATGTATTTCCTCGGCGGCGTTGCTATCATGTTGCTGGGTAGCGGTCGTTATTCCGTCACCAAAAATGAAGCTTATCGCTGATAACAAACATCACTCTGCTGATGTGATAAAAAAGCCGCTGCGCCGCTGGTGCAGTAGCTTTTTATTCCATTATTACCAAATAGAATAAGCATATCCCCGCATTTCAAACCCGCTTTCCATTTTAATAAAAACTAACATTCATCTCATTGATGTGAATGCTCTATAAGCGCATACTTATCAAGCTAACTGTTTTATTCTTGTGCTTTGTTGCCCCTTTCAAACGCCCCTATCGACGAATAAAGAGACGCAAAGCGATCAGCTTGTTGAGAAGCAATCCCTTGCTTAATCGGTAATTTATGACTTCGGCACCACAATCTGTTAACTGGAAAAGAAACCTGTTTGTCACCTGGTTAGGTTGTTTTTTAACCGGCGCGGCATTTAGTTTGATCATGCCATTCTTGCCACTGTATGTGGAGGAATTAGGGGTGAGCGGCCACCAGTCATTAAACATGTGGTCGGGTCTGGTGTTCAGTATTACATTCCTGTTTTCAGCCATTGCCGCCCCTTTCTGGGGTAGCCTTGCCGACCGTAAAGGCCGGAAGATTATGCTACTGCGATCAGCGCTCGGCATGGGGATTGTGATGGTGCTGATGGGGATGGCGCAAAATATTTGGCAGTTTTTGGCTCTACGCGCCCTGCTGGGATTGTTAGGCGGATTTATTCCTAATGCCAATGCTCTGATTGCCACGCAGGTACCACGCAATAAAAGTGGCTGGGCATTGGGTACACTCTCAACCGGCGGAGTCAGCGGTGCATTAATCGGGCCACTGATTGGTGGGTTGCTGGCAGATAATTATGGATTACGGCCGGTGTTCTTTATTACCGCTGGGGTGTTATTCGCCTGCTTTGTCATGACCTGGTTTTATGTCAGGGAGCAGTTTGCTCCGGTGTTGAAAAAAGACATGCTCAATGGACGACAGGTATTTAACTCACTGAAAAACCCTAAGTTAATCCTTAGTCTGTTTGTCACCACCATGATCATTCAGATTGCAACCGGTTCGATTGCGCCCATCTTGACACTGTATGTACGTGAACTGGCCGGTGACATTCATAATCTGGCCTTTGTCAGTGGCATGATTGCCTCAGTACCCGGTGTAGCTGCATTGATAAGTGCACCTCGATTAGGCAAGCTGGGGGATAGAATCGGGCCAGAGCGCATTTTGATCGCCATGCTGGCATTATCTGTGCTGATTCTTATCCCGATGGCCTTTGTTCAAACCCCGCTGCAACTGGGTATTTTGCGCTTTTTATTAGGTGCAACAGATGGTGCATTGTTGCCTGCAGTGCAAACTTTGCTGATTTATAACTGTACCAATCAGGTCGCGGGCCGAATTTTCAGTTATAACCAATCATTCCGTGATGTGGGTAATGTCAGTGGCCCATTACTCGGTGCGGCGGTATCTGCCAGCTACGGTTTCCGGGCGGTATTCTGTGTCACAGCGGTAGTCGTGCTATTTAATGCCCTTTACTCTTACTGGTGTTTGCAACGCCAACCTTTAAAGGCGCAGCAACGCGCCCCCCAACAGCGGCATGATAGTTAATACACCCTCCCCTATTTTTCTTGATAAAAGCGCCCATTGTTGAGCGATTTTTCAGCATGAACGTCCGAACTACACACATAATAACAGCGGAAACAACCATCAAATTCGGTTTAAACTGATTGATAATTGTAATGCATGTCGACTTTTCATCTAAAAATACGATATAACCCCCGGTGGAAATTAAAAAATGACGTTATTATTGCGTTAAATTCTACTGTAACGCGTGTTAACTCAGACCACTGACTACAGTGCAAAGAGATGACACTCGATGACGGGTTTATTCGCTCATTTTAAGGCGATTCTATGGGAAGACTTTATGCAAACCTCTACTAACACCCCTGGCGGTCGTACGTTCTTTGGGCATCCTTATCCGCTCAGTGGACTATTTCTTTCCGAGATGTGGGAGCGTTTCTCGTTCTACGGCATCCGTCCTCTCTTAATTCTTTTTATGGCTGCCACCGTTTTTGATGGTGGTATGGGCCTGCCGCGCGAACAAGCTTCAGCTATCGTCGGGATTTTTGCCGGGAGTATGTATCTGGCAGCGTTACCCGGCGGCTGGTTAGCGGATAACTGGCTGGGCCAACAGCGCGCAGTTTGGTACGGTTCGATTCTGATTGCATTGGGACATCTGTCCATTGCCCTCTCAGCCTTCTTCGGCAATGACCTGTTCTTTATCGGTTTGGTGTTTATTGTTCTGGGTACCGGTCTATTCAAAACCTGTATCTCGGTTATGGTCGGCACCCTCTATAAACCGGGTGATGCCCGTCGCGACGGTGGTTTTTCACTGTTCTATATGGGTATCAATATGGGGTCGTTTATCGCACCGCTGCTCTCTGGCTGGTTGCTGCGTACCCACGGCTGGCATTGGGGCTTTGGTATTGGCGGGATTGGGATGCTGGTGGCATTACTTATCTTCCGTGGTTTTGCCATACCGGCCATGAAGCGCTATGACGCAGAAGTGGGTCTGGATTCAAGCTGGAATAAACCGACCAACCAGCGTCAGGGGGTGGGCAAATGGGTTACCGCCATTATGGCTGTGGTGGTAGTGATTATTGCGCTTATTTCTCAGGGCGTTATCCCCATTAATCCGGTGATGATTGCCAGCTTGCTGGTGTATGTTATTGCCGCCTCCGTAACACTCTATTTTGTCTATCTGTTCGCTTTTGCCAAAATGAGCCGTAAAGATCGCGCCCGTTTATTGGTGTGTTTCATCCTGTTAGTCTCTGCGGCCTTCTTCTGGTCTGCCTTTGAACAGAAACCCACCTCATTTAACCTGTTTGCCAACGACTATACCGACCGTATGGTGATGGGTTTTGAAATCCCGACAGTCTGGTTCCAGTCAATTAATGCGCTGTTTATCATTCTATTAGCACCGGTATTCAGTTGGGCGTGGCCAGCACTGGCGAAGAAAAAGATTCAACCCAGCAGTATCACTAAATTCGTGATTGGTATTTTATGTGCTGCGGCAGGTTTTGCCGTGATGATGTACGCTGCACAACATGTTCTCAGCAGCGGTGGCGCGGGTGTTTCACCATTGTGGTTGGTGATGAGTATTCTGCTGCTGACATTAGGCGAATTGTGCCTTAGCCCTATCGGGCTGGCGACGATGACCTTACTGGCACCCGACAGAATGCGCGGTCAAGTGATGGGGCTGTGGTTCTGCGCCAGTTCACTGGGCAATCTGGCTGCGGGCTTGATTGGGGGTCATGTTAAAGCGGATCAACTTGATATGCTGCCAACCCTGTTTGCTCGTTGCTCCATTGCTTTGGTTATCTGTGCAGCGGTATTGATATTGCTTATCGTGCCTATTCGCCGGTTGATGAACAACACTCAGGGCCAGCAAACCGCCTGATAACCAAGACTTAATCTGTCGCATTTCTTGAACCGCCCCAGTGGCGGGCTCAGAATTCGGACAAACCCCGATAACTCGATCTTGCAAGGTGAAGGCAGGCAGAGGAGTAAAGGGTCCGCGCCAGGGACGGCGCGGCTCGAGCCCCCATGGAAGGGTTTACGGCGTCTTTACGATCTGCCTGTTTTCACCGATACGGGCACTTTCTCATTAACCTCAACCCGCCCCAGTGGCGGTTTTTTTCATTAACGATACAATCTGAACTTACACAACCCACTCACGTTGCTGTAGCACCACTCGATAACCATCGATATCTTCAAAGGTTTTGCCGCTCACATCCCAATACGGGTTATAAGACGCCACCTGACAAAAACCCGCAGCACACATTTGCTGACACTGACTGTGCCATTGCTTCTCGTCTGGCAGATAAAATACTAATAGGTTATCCGACGTCGGCGCCCGCCCTACCTGAACACCACGATGATGAGTGAACTCCAGATGGTACGCGTGATGTGGGTGTCCCAAAATGACACCGTCAAATCCCTGATGATCGGCAAAACTGCCTAGTTCAGAAAAACCCAAACCTCGGCAATACATCTCACTGATTAATTTAATGTTATCAGTAGGCCTGGCAACACGCATCACTGAGGTTGATGGCAAAACGGATGAGTCAAACGATTTGGCGGGTTGAGATGGCATACAGAAGTCACCTATTGTTATTCATAGGGGCCGTGATGAGCGTCAATCGGCAGCATAAAGGTATCAACAATCATTGATAATGGGACATCGATAACCGTGACATATTTCCATGGCCCTGCGCGCATATCCCATTGCACACCGGGGTAATATTGGTGTCCATGCCCCTGCCCCGGCACGATGCGGCTGATAATACTGCCGCAGCCGGATAACAACATAATCCCGGCCCCGAGGATGATAATGCGCATCAAGGAATGCCAGCGGTGGATCAAGGTAGACATGGATTCAATCGGCTCTTCATATTCACAGAAAATTTCATATTCACAGAAAAAATGGGCCATCACTGAGCCCATTTTTCTATTTTGACCTACCCGCTATTTCGCGGCGGGGAGAGCCTTCAGATTATGCGCCAGTTGGCGATAATGGCCGTTCCAAATTGGGCACTGTTCCGGCTGCTGCCAAACTTGCTGGTGCAAACGTGAAATCATGACCGGGTCGCTCAGCAATTCTAAGCGCTGCAATTTGGCCAATTTCTCCGGCCCTACCTCAAGCGCTTCTGCCACCCGCTCGGTACGATATTGTTCGATAATCGCACGAGTGTGATGACGAGCCGTTGCCATCGCGCTGACTAACGCGTTATAGGATGGGTCCATCACCGCATGGAAGAAACCGTCGCTGAGCGCTCGCTGATGGTTAAGTTTCAGATACTCTTCCGTCGCGACCAATTCCCGTGGCGGATTATATTCCTCAGGGATCAGGAATAATTTCGCCCGTTTGCTAGCCAATCCCAAGGTACGGCGGCTGGACAGAACCGAGACCACCGGAGACAAGATCAGCGAGAAAACAATCGGCGATAACCACCACAAGAAACGCAGATCCAGCCAGGCCACACCACTGGCCCAAACCACACCTAGCATCAACTGTGGCCCGTGGCGCACCATAGCTTCACTCCACGGCGTAGCATCATCATCGCGTTGTGGTGAATTCCACTGCACTGACCAGCCGAGGAAGGCACTCACTACAAACACCGTGTGGAAAAGCATTCGAACCGGTGCCAGTAATACGGAGAACAGCATTTCCGCCAGCATTGACAGCAACAGACGAATCGGCCCACCGTACTCTTTCGACCCTTTGGCCCAGATAAGAATGATACTGAGTAACTTAGGCAAAAACAGTAATACCAACGTGGTGGAGAATAGACCAATCGCCAATTCCGGTCGCCACTGAGGCCATACCGGGAACAGCTGACGCGGTTGCAGGAAATACTGCGGCTCCATCAGGGTATGCACTGCTTGCAGCGCAGTACATAACACCAGGAACATAAACCACAACGGCGCTGATAAGTAGGACATAACGCCGGTAAGGAACACCGCCCGATGCACCGGATGCATACCCTTAACCAGGAATAACCTAAAGTTCATCAGGTTGCCGTGACACCAGCGGCGATCGCGTTTTAACTCATCAAGCAGGTTAGGAGGCAATTCTTCATAACTGCCCGGCAGATCATAGGCAATCCACACCCCCCATCCGGCACGGCGCATTAATGCCGCTTCGACAAAGTCATGAGAGAGTATAGCACCAGCGAATGAGCCTTCACCTGGCAACGGTGCCAGTGCACAGTGCTCAATAAATGGTTTCACCCTGATAATGGCGTTATGGCCCCAATAATGGGACTCGCCCAGCTGCCAATAATGCAAACCGGCAGTGAACAGTGGGCCATAAACACGGGTAGCAAATTGCTGGATTCGGGCATACAGCGTATCCATGCCTGATGCTTTCGGTGCAGACTGAATGATCCCGGCATTCGGATTGGCTTCCATCAGCCGCACCAGCCCGGTCAAACACCCACCACTCATCACACTGTCGGCATCCAGAATCACCATATAGCTATACTGGCTGCCCCAACGGCGGCAAAAGTCATCAATATTACCACTTTTGCGTTTTACCCGACGGCGACGGCGGCGATAGAAAATACGGCCATGCCCATCAACATCACGACACAATTCCAGCCAGGCTTTTTGCTCCGCCACACAGATATCAGGGTCATAACTGTCGCTCAGCACATAAATATCAAAGTGCTCAAGCTGCCCAGTGGCCGCCACCGACTCATAAGTCGCGCGCAAACCAGCAAACACCCGCTCCACGTCCTCATTACAAATAGGCATAATCAGCGCCGTCCGATGTGCCGGATTTAACGCTTCATCCCCTTTGATAGTGGAAGAAATACTGTATTTATCTTTACCAATCAGTAATTGCAGGAACCCCATCAGCGCGGTCCAGAAGCCAGCGGAGACCCAACAAAACAGCACAGCGAACAAAATGAGAATGCCGGTTTGCAGTAAGTAAGGCAGCAACTGCATGACCGAAACCTGCCAGTTTTGCTGCCAGATGGCGAAAGGATCGATCAATGCCCAGCCCTGATAAGGCAGAATAGTCTTCATATAGCTGGTCGCAATGGCGGTTTGCAACACAATCAGTATCAGCAAGATATAGCGGCGCAGAGAACCGACGCTACGCCATTTTTTCTCGGCAAGAGCCTGTTCATGTGTTTGTGCACGTGAAACAGGGCTGCGGCCCAGTAATGAATCCCAAAAACGCCCAACTGGATTGGTACGCCAAGCCTGCGGTGCCATGCTGGTGCGCTTGATCGGTGGCGTGGCATGAATAACCGTGCGCCCTTCGTCGTCTTTCGCCAATAGCTTGCCATCATCCAACGCATCAGGCCATGCCGCTTGCAAACGGGCATTGACCGAAGCCAATGCACTGTCTTGCTCACTGAATTTCACACTGTCAGCAGTGCCAACAGCTAATTGTTGATGAACCCGAGGTATCGCATCAGGTGTGCTGGTCAGCAGCACATCCTCGGGTAAAGCATCGCGCAACGCCCCCTGCTGCTGCGCAGTCAGGGGCAAGTTGGCAATATAATCCTGTACAGGAGATTGATTTGACTTATTCATTGGCAGGTAGCTGATAGCTCCAGGTTTCAGTCAGGGTTTTATCGCCGTTAACCAGCGCAGCGCGCATTTCTATTGGTTTCTTGGCATCCTTAACTTTTAGCCGCAGTGTCAAACGCCAGCCTTTGGTCACTGGATTGTAACGAACACTGTTTTCAATCAACTCACCGTTGTCATCGATACTGACCTGTGAAGCCAGTGGCGCATTTTCATCGAGTGATTTCAGCACTGGACCAACAAAATCAACCAGGAAAGCGACACTACCGTCTGGCTCACGGATCAGATTCGACTGTTTCACATCACCGGTTGAACGCAGAGTTTGTTTTACATAAGCCACATCTGGTGAATGTAATTTCTCTTCATCACGGGTGAAATGCAGGCGGTAATTCAGATCAAGCGAAGTTTTGGCATCCGGCAGGACATCCGGAGTCCAGAAAGCCACGATGTTATCGTTGGTTTCATCTGCCGTCGGAATTTCCACCAGCTCAACTTTACCTTTACCCCAATCGCCACGTGGTTCAACCCAGGCACTTGGCCGTAAATCGTAACGGTCGTCTAAATCCTCATATTGAGAGAATTCACGGCCACGTTGCAGCAAACCAAACCCTTTCGGATTTTCAATAGTATAAGTGCTGACTGACAAGTGTTTAGGATTGTTCAGTGGTCGCCAAATCCATTCACCATTACCAGCATGAATAGAAAGGCCGTTGGAATCATGCAACGCTGGGCGATAGTTCAGCACCGCAGATGGCTGGCTTGGGCCAAACAGGAACATACTGGTTAATGGTGCAATCCCCAGTTTCTCGACTTTGTCGCGCAGGAAAACTTTCGCCTGCACATCAATAGTAGTGTCACGCCCCGGATAGATAATGAATTTATAAGCGCCAGTTGCACGCGGGGAATCCAGCAATGCATAGATAACTAAATGTTTATCATTAGGCTTTGGTCGCTCAATCCAGAACTCGCGAAAACGTGGGAACTCCTCACCGGAGGCCAATGCTGTATCAATTGCCAGCCCGCGCGCAGAAAGACCATAAACCTGGCCCTTACCAATCACACGAAAATAACTGGCCCCCAACATGCTGACGATTTCGTCTTTTTTATCCGCTTTGTTAATGGGATATAGCACTTTGAAACCAGCAAAACCCAAATTCTTCACTGACTCAGGATCATGCTTGACCGAGCCAAAGTTGAAATAGTCTGGGCTATAATTGATAGGCTTCACACTGGTGGCGGTGACTTCATTGATTTGCACCGGTGTGTCGAAATACATGCCTTGGTGATAAAATTCTAATTTAAATGGCGTGTCCAGTTTGTTCCAATACGATTTATCATGGTTAAACTGAATCTGCTGATAGTCGGCAAACTTCATTTCACGAAATTGCGATGGAAGATTACTTTTCGGCGCTTCGAAACTTTTACCCGCCAGAGCTTGTGCCTGCTTAGCCACATCATCTAACGAAAAAGCCATGGCCTGAGAAGTGAATAATGACAGCAAGAGAGTAACCCCCAGCCATCTAACGCTGATCGCGCGTGACCCTTTTGACATTCTATTGACGTTCGACAAAATATTAACTCCCACATCTCCCCCTAAATCACAACAGCCAAATTATTGACGGTTTATCCAGCAGGTCAAGCAGATAAATCCCGGTTATTGTTTAACCCGAAGTTACACTGCCAGCTCATTGTTTAAACCAGTGGCTAAGCCACAAGCCAGACTAAAATACGCTATGGAAAATCATTAACCCTTATAGTAGTGTTTCTCGTCACACTGATCCATTGATAACGTATATAGTTACCAATGAATAATTACGATAATAAAACATTCTGGGAAAAAATCGGATGCGTTATTCTAATTCCGATAACAACTAGCGAATATGTATGAAAAAAAACACTAACCAACGGGAGTACTTTTTAGACGCCATCCGCGCCTATTTGATGTTACTCGGCATTCCTTTTCATCTTTCTCTTATATACTCCAGCAATCATTGGGCGGTGAATAGCAGCCACTCTTCATTGGTATTTACCCTATTGAATGATTTCATCCATGCTTTTCGCATGCAGGTATTCTTTGTTATTTCCGGTTATTTTTCGTTCATGTTGTATCAGCGCTATGAGCGCCAGCGCTGGCTTCAGGTCCGCATGGAGCGTGTGGTTATTCCGCTCATTACCGCTATCCCCCTCATTACTTTGCCGCAGTTCTTCTTACTAAAGAATTACACCAATAAATTACAAGATTGGAATTCATTTACAATTTATCAAAAAATAAATATTGCTATTTGGGAAGTTGTTTCTCACTTATGGTTTTTGTTAACACTCGCATTACTAACAGGACTCTGTTTTTATCTGTTCCAGAAAATGAAGAATAAACAACACTCGGTTCCTGGTTTGATAAAAAGAATGAATAACATAGGAAAAATCTCACTATTATTGTTTGTATTCATATTCATCTATTCTGTAATACGCAGAATAATATTCCTTCTTAACCCTGAAATACTTTTTAATAGTGTTTTCAATTTCTTTGTTATGGAGACGGTTTTTTATCTGCCATTCTTTCTTCTGGGTGCTTATAGTTTTATCTATCCGCCACTCAAACAGGTTTTTCTCACATTCTCACCGGGGGCATTAATCGCCTCGATACTGCTGTTTGGCGCTTACTACTTAAACCAACATATTAATACTGCTGAATTTTTTTCCTTTGAATTGGATCTCATCATCAAAGCGTTAATCGGTGTGACCATGACTAACGTGGTCTATTCTCTTGGGCATCGCTTACTCAACTACCCTTCCGTGCGGGTGACTTACCTGGTCAACGCTTCTCTTTTCATCTATCTGGTGCATCATCCATTGACCTTAATTTATGGTGCCTTCGTGACACCGCAAATTGACAACAACGGGCTAGGTTTCATACTAGGAATGGCCTTTGTTTGCCTGATTTCGTTTATGTTGTATGAGCTACATCGCCGTATTCCTTTGCTGAAATTCTTGTTTTCTGGCAAGCCGCAGCAGCAAACGGCGTAATTAAAGTATTATGCAAAGGAATAATGTTATTGCTAATCGATTGATTCATCCGCATACCGTTTTGGTCATAAAACCGCTACACTGTCAGGCCATCATGTAGATGCGGGATGGCAAATGCCTCACTGTGCGCTCTGCTTTCAGAGCAACTATCCTGTTATACCCTAAGTAATTCGAGTTGCAGGAAGGCGGCAACTGAGTAAATCCCCAGGAGCTTACATAAGTAAGTGACTGGGGTGACCGAAGGCAGCCAACACACATGCAGCTTGAAGTATGACGGGTATATTCCTTATCAGGATTTGTTTCACTTGCAGTGACAACAAAAAGAGGAATTGTGATGAGTAAGCAAGAATCTATTGAGAATAATCCCCCATCTGAAACTACGCCAGTCACCGAGTTCAGCACTTTGTTGGCCTTGGTTAATCGCCTCAGCGGCGCACTGGATAGCGCGATCACCGGCAAAGATCGCAGTGTATTAGTCAATGAGCTTTCACAACTTTCTGTCGATAATCTTCCTGAACAGGAAAAAGCAGTGACCTTTGAAGCCCTGAAAAGAGCTTTGGCTGCACTAAAACGCGACTAGTTTTTCATCCAACGCTCACCCTTGATTCCCCGCTGGGCAATGAAAGGTGAGCGATCTGGCTATACCTCTCTATCCTCTCCAATTTATACCCAAAATAATTCGAGTTGCATGAAGGCGGCAAGGGAGAGACAAATTGGTCGAAGACCGGTTTGAACAGCATTTATGCTAGCCCGAAGGGTGAGCCTCAAAGAGGCTCATTAATCCCGATGAGCTTACTGTAGTAAGTGATTCGGGTGACAAATCGGTCAGGAACCGATTTGAACGCTGCTTGCAGCGGCCTCGTAGAGGCGAGGCCCATGGACGGGTCGAGTAACGAACGTAGCCAACACACATGCGGCTTGAAGTATAACGGGTATACAGACCTATTTAACACATTGAATTAGGTCATATCTTCCCATTGCCCGCTCTAAATCTGTGTATAATATTTCGGCCTATCCGCTTTTTCACATCAGGAGATCTCCCACATTGGACGCCATCACTATTAACAGCCTTTTTTTGATTGGCGCAGTGCTGGTGGGAGCCAGTATTTTACTGAGCTCACTCTCTTCACGGTTGGGCATACCCATTTTGGTCATCTTTTTGGCCATTGGTATGTTGGCGGGCACCGACGGCATCGGTGGGATTGCCTTCGATAACTATCCTGTCGCGTATCTGGTCAGTAACCTGGCATTAGCCGTCATTCTGTTAGACGGCGGCATGCGTACCCGAGCATCTTCCTTTCGTGTCGCATTGTGGCCGGCCCTGTCGCTGGCAACCGTAGGTGTGTTGATTACTGCGGGCCTGACCGGTTTGGCCGCCGCCTGGCTATTTGATTTAGATATCATTCAAGGCTTATTGATTGGTGCGATTATAGGTTCTACCGATGCGGCAGCCGTTTTCTCACTGTTAGGTGGCAAAGGCCTCAACGAGCGAGTCAGTGCCACTCTGGAGATAGAATCAGGCAGTAACGACCCAATGGCCGTATTCTTGACCATTACCCTGATTTCTATGATTTCCGCCGGTGAATCCAGCCTGAGCTGGATGTTTTTGGTGCATCTGATTCAGCAATTTGGCTTAGGCATTATCATCGGATTGGGTGGCGGCGGCTTGCTGTTGTCACTTATCAACCGGATAGAATTACCCAGCGGTTTATATCCATTACTGGCAGTCAGTGGCGGGATTCTGGTGTTTTCACTCACCACCGCGATGAATGGCAGCGGGATTTTGGCGGTCTATCTCTGTGGCCTGATGCTCGGCAACCGCCCCATCCGCAACCGCGCGGGTATTTTACAGACCTTCGATGGGTTGGCGTGGCTCAGTCAAATTGGCATGTTCCTGGTATTGGGGTTATTGCTTAACCCAAGTGAGTTGTTGCCGATTGCCATTCCAGCATTAATTCTCTCATTGTGGATGATTCTATTCGCCCGACCACTGTCAGTATTTATCGGCTTACTGCCCTTCCCCAGTTTTAATCTGCGTGAGCGCATCTTTATTTCATGGGTCGGTTTACGCGGTGCCGTTCCGGTTATTCTGGCGGTATTCCCGATGATGGCCGGTATTCCCCATGCGAATTTATTCTTCAATGTCGCCTTTTTTGTCGTGCTGGTTTCGCTGCTATTACAAGGCACCAGTTTGTCATTTGCTGCGCGCAAAACAAAATTGGTGGTGCCGCCCGCGCTCGCTCCGGTGGCACGGATTGGTTTAGATATTGATAAAAATAACCAGTGGGAGCAGTTTATTTACCAGCTCAGCTCCGATAAGTGGTGTATCGGCGCAGCGTTGCGTGATTTAAAAATGCCGCAGGAAACGCGTATTGCGGCACTGTTTCGTGGCAAAGACTTATTACATCCCAACGGCAATACCCGCTTGAAAGAAGGCGATATTTTGTGCGTTATTGGTCAGGAGCATCACTTGCCCGCACTAGGAAAATTGTTTAGCCAGTCACCCAGCATCCAGTTGGATGAGCGCTTCTTTGGCGACTTTATTCTCGATGCAGATGCAAAGCTTGATGATATATCTCAGATTTATGGTCTTAATCTGGAACAGGGCGTCGATAAACAACAAACACTCGGCCAGTTCGTGCTCTATCTCTTTGGTGGTGAACCGGTTATTGGTGACCAGATTGAGTGGGATGGCCTGACGTGGACCATTGCCGAAATGGAATCTGACCGCGTGAGCCGGGTCGGGGTTAAAATAGTGACCGATAAAGCCTGATAATGGCAGTATTCATTATTACCCTATGGGTGTGCTAACCAACATTTATTAGCCCGGTTAGCACACCACTATTATTGCCGCGACACTATCTCATGCAGTCACAACAGCTAACTTCTGCCCTGCTTAATTCGGTTAACTAACACAATACCCACACATACCAACACCAGTGCAATAGCATATTTCCATTCCAAAATACTTTCATTCAGGAAAATAGCCGACAGCACCGCGCCAGAAACTGGGATAAGGAAATTGAATGGGACCACCATGCCGACCCGGTTATATTTAAGCAATAAACTCCAAAGCGCAAACGCTGCGGACGATAACAGCACCAGATAGGCCAGTAGTAATAAAGCCTGCCAGCCAAAATCACTCAAATATCCACCAAACAGATAACCACCCAGAGTTAAAACTAACCCACCAATGGCTAACTGATAGCCTGTCATTACTGTGGTATCCATAGTTTGTGAAATACGTTTACCATAAATACTGGCGGCGGAAAGGATGAATGCAGCCAACACAACACAGCCCTCACCCATCAGGGAAAAATTGAAGTCCATCAAGCCCGAGCCAAAATTTACCACCATGACCCCGGCAAACCCCAAGGCACATCCAATGATTTTATTGAAGGTCAGCCGGTCATTTTTATAAATATAATGCGCCAACAGGACACTAAAAAATGTGCCTGTCGCATTCATAATAGAACCTTTAACCCCAGTGGTGTATGCCAGGCCAATATAGAAAAAAACGTACTGCAATGTTGTCTGAGTAAGTCCTAAAATAGCAATCTGCTTATATTGGCTCTTCTTAAGGCGACCAATAGTCTTACCGCTAGCGACAGCAAAAAGCAGTAATACCAGACCTGCCAATAAAAAACGATACCCGGCAAACACCATCTTGCTCGGAATATCATCAGCTGCAATATGGAACAGCGCATAGCCATTTTTTATGGCCGGATAGGCGCTGCCCCACAACAGACAACAAAATGTTGCGACGAGAAAAACAAATTTTTTATTAGTAAAAAGTGGAGGACTGCGGTCCACATCAGCATCCTTTTCAGACAAAAAATGAAACATTGTTTCGTTATAACCATTTATTGTATAAAAATCTTGTCTAATGTCACTTTTCTCCTAAAAAGATCCCGACAATCCTGTTACCCCGCATCTATAGCTCATCATGAGCCAAAAATATTTAAATACGGCACTCTGTTTGTAGAATAAACGTACTATAGCGAGAAAGTGAGTGCACTATTACTACACTCGCTAAGTCTCGTTCAATGTTTGCACTCATAGATAGAGATCGTGTACGATGTTGTTTTAATTAAATAACTTTGGTTTTTATTATGTTAAAACTCTTTAACGTAAATTTTAATAATATGCCTGAAAGGAAGTTAGACGAGATCTTCTCACTTAGAAAAATAACATTTAAAGATCGACTGGACTGGAAAGTAACCTGTATTGATGGCAAAGAAAGCGACCAATATGATGATGAGAACACTAATTATATATTAGGAACAATAGACGATACTATTGTTTGCAGTGTTCGCTTTATTGACATGAAATATCCAACCATGATTACAGGGCCATTTGCTCCTTATTTTTCTGATGTGAGCTTACCTATTGATGGCTTTATTGAATCCAGCCGCTTTTTTGTTGAAAAAGCATTAGCAAGAGATATGGTGGGTAATAACAGTTCCCTTAGTACTATACTGTTTCTTGCTATGGTGAATTACGCCAGGGATCGTGGGCATAAAGGGATACTCACAGTAGTCAGCCGAGGAATGTTTATACTACTGAAACGCTCGGGCTGGAATATTACGGTATTGAACCAAGGTGAATCAGAGAAAAATGAAGTTATTTATCTTTTACACCTGGGTATTGATAATGATAGCCAACAACAACTGATAAATAAAGTTTTGAGAATACATCAAGTTGAACCAACCACTCTTGGAACCTGGCCAATGGTCGTGCCTGGTATTGTTAAATAGGTTTAATTAGCTTCAATTCAATGCCAAGCCTTATTGCGTGCTTGGCATTTAAAACACCCAGCTTTCTAACAACATTGCCAATATGGAATTTAACTGTGCTTCTTTTTATTCCCAATATAATTGAGATCTCGGCATAAGTTTTACCAACACTGGCCCAGTATAGAATTTCATTTTCCCTCGGCGAGAATATGTCTCGCTCTATTTTTGGGTTTCGATTTTCATCCTTATCGCTATTGCTCTGGTAAAGACCTAACATCTTTTCATGTGTGAGAATGAGTAGCATTTGAATTTTTTCTTTGTTTATTTCAATGCTTTCATCAAAAGAGATACTATCGTCGCTTCCATTGGAGATATTTAACGTTGCCATATTATTACTATTATCATGGAGTACGAAAGTATAACCATTAACAATATTGTATTCTCGGGCCAACTTAAACACGGCGGAATCCGTCGATTTTTTATTGATAACGGAATTATCGTCCCAGGCAAAAGGGGCGACTTTATCTTTCGCCGTCAAAATAACCGGATCAATAAGATGATAACTGTTCTTTTTATATTTCCTTACCCAATCTAATGGATAATTAGAGATAATAGTGGGATGCAGAGGGGTTTTCTTATTCATGACTAAATAAGAATAACGAAGATCACCATAGGCCTTTATTCTGCGTTGAATATAGTTCTTTATATCTTCATTAATACTTTCGTTATCAAAATAGTCAATTATCATAATAGGCCAATTTTACTCTGTGTATAATGTAACAATACAATTTTATCGCATTGTTTTCAATAGAAAATGCGGTATAACATACCCTCACAAACATTTCTTATATGAAATTGATGCCCGATAAGAAAAAACCTAGACCAAAGTATAGTTTAGATAACTAGACCTAAGGCTAGCTATTATTATACCCCTATGTTAATTAAACTGTTTTTGCTTCGCAGAATTAGATTTTAATATAATAGAACTAGTATCTTAGCGCACTGCCGTTAAGAAAGTTAGTCTGAAAAGAATATATTTTCGCCAACACCAGGGCACTTCAGATTCACCAAGTACCAGTTTCACCCTGCCATCTGGATGCTTTTACATTCAGATGGCTATCAAATCAGATGTCATCCCCCTCCTCAATACATACTCTTTTTCTGAGAAAGATCATCTCTGATGATTTCATCGGCGCAGCCTGCTGTTTATCTGACCATCTTTCGTCTTAATGGACTCGCGTTGTCGGCCAAAGAGACTCATCGAACAAAAAAACCTAAAAAATATTCTTCAAACACATATAAACATTAAACATATTAATGTAATGTGAGTAAAGTTGACTTAAGTCATGTCAGTAACCTAAATAAATCGTATGATAAATAAACGGTTATAATGTTTCCCTGGTGTTGGCCGAATTGGCATCCCTTACCAAATGAGATTGGTAAGGGTTTTTTTTTGCCTATTATTTGGAGCACAACAGGGTTTATCTAAGATGACGGCTGCATCGCGCGCGCAAAAGTCATCGCGCGAATAATCACCGCACGATCAATATCGGGATTATCACTCTCAAGTAACTGTTGCCAAATCGCGATGGCTTGCGCGTAGCGTGCATGAGTAAAGTTATCATTGGCTTGCAACATCAACGCCGTATATTGCAAAGGATCTTTTGCCAGCGCTTGCTGCAACCAGTAGACCACATCATCAGTCATTTTCTGTCCTGACTGATAATAAAACAGCGTCGCTCGTGCAGCATCAAGTGCCGCACTGACCCCTTGTAAGCGCTCTGTCTGCTGTAATGCCACCAGCGCGTCCTCAAACTCATTCCGATACAAATAGTGCTGTGCCAAACTAAACCATAGCTCGCCGTTATCTGGTGATTGGCGGATACGCTGCTGTAAAAGAAATAATGTCGGATCGCTGCTTTGTTTATCCACCACCGAGTTCAGACGTGCAGCTTCTTGTTGCCGTAAAGCCTCTTGTTGCACTGAGGAATAGTGACCCAATTGTTGATATCCCAAGAGGATAAGTATCGGGATCAACACGCTTAATCCTAACGGCCAGCGCCAACTCAGACGGCCATACTGCCTCAACCAAGGCCACCATAACCCGATCAAAATCACAAGTAATACTAATGCCAGCCCCATCGCCAGTAGCATCAGCGTGCTCCTCTCGAACCTGAGCCCGCCAAGTTTCGGATTCGTAGCACTAATCCACCTAACAAACAGACCAACAGCACTCCCGGCCCAAACCACAACACCCATGTTGCACTGCGCAGCGGAGGCCGATACAGCACAAAATCACCGTAGCGCTGGGTCATCAGAGCCATAATTTCCTGAGAACTGTGCCCCGCCTCCACCAAGCGGTAAACTTCTAAGCGCAAATCCTGCGCGATAGGTGAGGTCGACTCCAATAAGTTCTGATTCTGGCATTGAGGGCAACGTAACTCTTTTGCCAATGCCAGGGCCTGCTGCTGATTTTGCGGCGAACTAAAATGATAGGTATCCACCAAGTCGGCTAACACCCACGGTGAGAATAGCAGTGATAACGCCAGTAATATGGCTTTCATAGGCTGCCCACCTTAGCCCATTGTGCCAGCAATGGCGCGAACTGTTGCCGCCATATCTCCTGCGTCATCTCACCCGCGTAGCGCTGACGAATAATTCCATCGGCATCAATAAGCCAGGTTTCTGGAGTGCCATACACCCCCATCGCCAACGCTAACACCCCTTGCGGATCATAAAGGTTCTTTTGATATGGGTTGCTGTAACGGTGAAGTGTATTCAATGCTGCCTGACGATCGTCGCGGTAATTCAACCCGTAAAACTGCACTTGATTTAAGCTGCTGGCAATCTGGCCTAATACTGCCAATTCTTGTTTGCAACTGGCACACCAACTGGCCCACACATTGATTACAGTCACTTTACCCAACAGTTGGCTCCGCGTTATTTTTTCCGCTGGTTGCTGTAATTCAGATAAGGAAAACTCCGGGAATGGCAGATTTTTCTCTGCCAACTCAACATGATGTGGGTCACGATTTAAGCCACTATAAAGTACCAGTCCCAAAACAAAGGCCAGCATCGGAACACACAACCAAGGCCACCGTTGCTTCATTTATCCTCCGCAATATCACTGGCAGCTCTGCCTCTTCGCCACAGGGCCAACACGCCGCCGAACACCATTATCAACGCGCCGCCCCAAATCCAACTGACCATCGGCTTATGATATAAACGCACGCTATATTCACCAGAACCCAAACTATCACCTAGCACCGCATAGAAATCAGCAAAAGGGCCACTGGCTATGGCTGGCTCAATCATCAACGTCTCACGCGCTGTATAGTGCCGCCGCTCAGGTAGCAGCATAGTGATGGGTTGCCCATTCTGGCTAACGGCAATATGTGCCCGCTCACTGGTATAATTAGGGCCAACCAGTAATTCGGTTTGCTGATAAGTAAATTGGTAACCAGCCAATGTGACTTGTCGGCCAACGGACATGCGGCTGCCCTGCTCGACTGAGTGATACGAGGCAAATAGCATGCCCATTAAGCTAATGGCGACGCCGCCATGAATCAGCCATGATCGCCAACGTATCTTGGGGGCAAACAGCGGCGCAAATAACACCCAAAGCGCCAATGTGATACCCGGTATCATTTCTGGCTGCCATGAGGATTGATACAAACCCGAACTTAAGAGCGCGCCCAGGATAGCCAGCAGCGCGGGAACCGCCAGACGCCAGCGCGTAGTTTTGCGGCTTCGCTGCCAATCGGCAAAAGGGGCCCACCCCATCAGCAATAACAGCAGTAACATAAAAGGCGTTAGCGTTAGGTTGAAGTAAGGCGCACCAACAGAGAGCGAACCTAGTCCCAATGCACTGAAAATCAAAGGATATAGTGTACCAATCAATACCGTGACTGCCGCAATACTTAATAATACCAGCGCCGCTAACAATAAGGTTTCCAGTGAGAAAAGGTTGAAGTCAGCCGCGCGAGTATTACCTCGAATCCGTAGTGCAAATAACATCAATGAAATCAATGTTACGATGCCAAATAGTGCCAGCAGGGCCTCACCACGGGCGGTATCAACAGCAAAGGCATGGACTGAGGTCAACACGCCGGAACGGACAATAAAAGTCCCTAGCAAGCAGAGCTGAAATGTCACTAATGACAGCAATATACCCCATTGATGATACAAACCGCGTCGTTCATTGAGCGCCAAAACATGCAACAATGCCGTGCCGGTGAGCCAGGGAAGTAATGAGGCATTTTCTACCGGGTCCCAGAACCACCAGCCTCCCCAGCCCAATTCACTGTATGCCCACCACGCCCCAAGTAGAATGCCGATGCTCAGTAAACTCCAGGCCGCCAATATCCACGGGCGGCTATAGCGAGCTATATTCTGATCACTTTTGCCTTCAAGTAAGGTCGCGACCGCAAAAGCAAAACCAACAGCAAAACCGCTGTAACCCAGATAAAGCAGTGGAGGATGAAATATCAACGCCAAATCCTGCAACATCGGATTCAAATCGCGCCCTTCCCCGAGTGTGGGGAATAATCGTGCAAAGGGATTGGAGAAAAAGAGGATAAATATACTAAAAATAACCAGTAACCAGCCCATCACTCCCAGCGAGCGAGCGAAAAAGCGCAGCGGAAAATGGCGACGTAACAAGGCTAGCGCGGCGCTCCACAAGCTAAGGGCAAACAACAGAAATAACATCGAGCCTTCGTGCCCGCCCCAGATTGCTGCAATTTTATAAAATAGCGGAAGCTGACTGTTTCCGTGTTGAGCAACATACAATACCGAGAAATCATCGGTGACGAAGCACCAGCCCAGAGCCAACATTGCCAGTGTGATAAATAAGGCGACGCCATAGCTGAGCGATGGCAACCAGAATAGCAAAGGCATCCGCCGACCATGCAAAGCAATAAAGGGCAAACAGCCGAGCAACAGCGCCAATGACGCTGCCGCCAGCAGTAAAAGCAGCCCCAATTCAGCTGTCATACTATTTTATCCACCACACTATTTTATCCATCACACGACCGTCATCTGGCCGGCATAAAGAATGAAGAAACGTAAAACAAATACGCCGAATAAACTTAAACCGGAAACCGTAAGCAGGAATGAAACCCGGTGGCGCACGTTATGGCTGCAATAACGGTTTAGAACCAATGGCAGCACCATGCCGCAACCAATCACCCAGAACCAGAACATCAAAGCCCAGAAACCGCCGCCTAATGCGACCGTCACCGCCACCTCTTTCTGACCACCGCCAAACCATAGTCCGGTAAAAAATGCCAGCAACAGAAAAAGTTCCAGCCACACCACCGGTTTTTCCAGCCGATGAACAAACGCCAAGGCCGGGCTATGGAGCGGTTCTTTAAAAAATGCCACTGAACACAGCACCATGGCGGCAATACCGGAAGAAACACCAGAGAACAGGAATAGCACCGGAAGCACTGGATTATTCAGCAACGGGTAAGTTTTCAAGGCAGATAACAGAAAGCCGGTATAAGCCCCTAACGCCACTGCCAAAAACATCATCAGCGGCTCAAGTTTAGGTTCAATCGGGGCCAGTTTATTCAGCAACGTACTTACCCGGCTCAGCTTAGGATAAGGCTGTAATAATGCTGTTATCCAATGACGGAATAGCACCGCCAGCCAAACTAATAACACCACCATATAGATCTGAAATAACATCACTCCCAGCGACATAACCGAACTGGTGCTGTAGAAAAACATCAGTTTCCAGAAAGTCCACGGTCGGGTCAGAT